>JAPOJL010000027.1 GCA_029978425.1 Actinomycetota bacterium | reverse complement strand
CATCAAAGGATTGGGCGAATTTAGGTTAATCGCGCTCTCACCCGATAAAACTCGCTTTGATTGGTATGAAAAAATTGATGCACCTTCATGGCTTCTTGCAGTGATTAAACCGGGCATACTCATCACGGTGCGCTACTCCTTGTGGAAGTTTGCACGCACTGTGCGCGCCTAACGCGAAGCTCCCGAGTAACCTTCTCTATGTGGCGTCCAAGAAAAACCTGACTCTCACCGAGTTCATCGACTCTCTTCCAGAAGAAGAGCGGGTTGTCTTGACCCTGTACTTTGTAAAACGGTGCACAGTGGCAGAAATTGCAACCACGATTGGGGTCCCTGAGCGTGCTATCAGCGCAGTACTTGCCTCGGGTCGCGCTCGTATGAGCGCAGTTTTCAATTTCCCCTCAGGTAGCTAGATACGAGATAATTCTCCTTCCCAGCCAACGCTGTGGGCGAAGATTGAATGAAAGAGGAAAGAGGGCAGACCAATGGCAGCCATGAAACCCCGCACTGGCGATGGACCTATGGAAGTCACAAAAGAAGCCCGCAGTTTAGTTATGCGAATCCCTCTCGAAGGCGGCGGACGACTCGTCGTTGAGCTCAATCAAGAAGAAGCAAGAAATCTTGCCGATGTATTAAACGCCTCAATCTCCTTACTAAAGAAGTGAATCGGCCGATCCCGGTACTCGGATCGGTAAAAAATCCGGGTGAGCTCTCGGAGAAGTTTCTAAAGAATTATTCCCATCTCGCTCTACCACTGAAGACCTCAACAGTAAAAGAAAAGATTGAACTTACTGTTGATCTACCTGCTAAAGCAATTAAATCCCTGGAAAAAATTTATCAGATTGATTTTGCCCTTGAGATTTCAAAGCACGGTTCGGGCATCACAGGTAAAGCAGGCGAAGTTATTGATATTCCTGCCACTATCTCTTCAAATACAACCGATCTCAAACGGATTCTTCTCGTCGGCGTCGGTGGAAGAAGTGAAGGTGAGATAAGAAAAGCGGGCATCGCTGTTTGTCGAAAAGTTCGAAACACTTCATCACGAGTTCTATCGTGGATTCCTGAGCGTGACAATGAAGTTCAGATCTATCTCATCGCAAACGGACTTGCGACCTACTCTTGGAGTCAAAAGACTGGAGCCAAGACTGAGACTCCATCATTTGATGTTGTGGGCGCCTTCTCTGCTGTTGTTGATAAATCACAAGTGCTTCTGAGCGCGACTTGGAAGACTCGAGACTTGATTCATACGCCTTCCAATATCAAATCACCAGAATGGATGGCCGCTCAGGCAAAAGCGTTAGCAAAGAGCTCAACGCTCTCAGTAAAGATACGTTCTGGTAAAGACCTGCTTGAATTTGGTGGCCTGCGAGCAGTAGGTAATTCGAGCAAGAAGAATCCACCACGTTTTGTTGAAGTTTCTTATAAGCCACGTGGGGTCAAGCGAGCTCCCCATGTTGTACTCGTAGGCAAAGGCATCACCTTTGATACTGGAGGCGTTTCGTTAAAGCGCCCGTACGACACTATGACTGCAATGAAGAGTGATATGTCAGGAGCAGCCGCTGTTCTAATGACCACCATTGCTGCAGCTCAATTAGGACTCAAAGTTCGTGTGACTGCACTTCTTATGCTTGCTGAAAACGCTCTCTCGGGTACCTCGCAACGTCCATCAGATGTCATCAAACATTACGGCGGCACCACCGTTGAAGTAATCAATACTGATGCTGAAGGACGCCTTGTGCTCGCAGATGGTTTGGCGTACGCAGATAAGAATCTCGATCCGGACTATCTCATCGACGTTGCAACTCTTACCGGAGCAGCAACGCTGGGACTCAGTCGTTACTACGGAGCGATGTACACACGCGATCAGAAACTTGCCAATAGCTTAATGAAACTCAGTGAATTTACGGGTGATCGAATCTGGCACATGCCATTGATTGATGATTATCAAATTGCACTTGCAAGCGATGTCGCAGATTTCAATCACACTGCCGATAAATATAAATTTCAAGGTGGCTCGGTAACAGCAGCGCTATTTCTCGAGAAGTTTTCCGGCCAGAGAAAGTGGGCTCATCTTGATATTGCAGGTCCAGCCCGCTCTGAAGTTGATGCTGGAGAAAATGTTAAGGGTGGAACTGGCTATGGCGTCCGACTATTGACTGAATGGATTGCCGGACTGTGATACCCGGAACGGGCGACAAGTCGAATTTAGAACGGGTATTTGCAGATCGCGGCGATATGCGCGCCTATTCAAATTCTTTCCTTCCGGAAACTGAGATTATCCAACGAGCGCGTCAACGGGGAAATGAGATTGGCACCTATGACACAACTCCAGCAGTCGGATCATTATTGAGATATCTCACCCATCTCATCGGTGCCACATCGATTGTTGAGATTGGCACAGGGGCTGGAGTAAGTGGATTATGGATTTTTCAAGCGATGACTCAGAAAGGGCTTCTCACTTCAATTGATGATGAAGTAGAGAATGCAAAACTTGCAAAGCAAGCATTTGATGAAGCGGGCATTAGTGCATCTCGTTATCGACTCATAACTGGAAACTCTCGCGAGATTGTTGGAAAGCTCGCTGATAGTTTGTATGACATCTTCATATTGCGTCGTAATGCCGATCTTTTAGAGAGCGTCGAAAATGCCTATCGTTCACTTCGGCCAGGAGGAATTCTTGTCATTGATCGCGCACTCCTCTCTGGAAAAGTCGCAGATCCCACGCAACGCGATCCGGAAAGTATTGGATATAGAGAAGTCATCAAAGTCATCAAGGAATCGCAAGAACACTGGCTTCCCATGCTGCTGCCTGTGGGCGATGGCGTGATGGTTGCAACCAAGATCTAATTCATCGCTTCTCTCTCATTGAATCTGAAATAGGATGGGGACATGTTCGGAATAGGAATGGGCGAGTTTCTTGGACTAGTAGTCCTGGGCCTCTTCCTAGTCGGCCCCGATAAATTACCTAATGCCGCAAAGGACTTTGCTCGCTTTCTTCACAAAGTCAGAAATTTCACCTCGTATGCCTCTCGTGAATTGAAAGAAAATCTCGGTCCAGGTTTTGAGGATCTTGATGTCAAAGATCTGACGCCCAAGAATCTGGCTAAAAAAGTTCTTGGAAATGCAATGGATGATGTAAAACCAGTAGTCAATGAAGTTAAGCGTCAATCGAAAGATATTAAGGACGTTGCAAAGATTGATCCAGATCTCCTATGAGCTCAGAGGTAGTTAAAGAGATACACGCTGCCCTTGCGACTGTATCTGATCCTGAATTACATAGACCGCTTCCTGATCTTGGGATGGTAGAAAGCGTCACTTTTGATGGAGGAATTGCTTCCATCAAAATCCTTTTGACAATTTCGGGTTGCCCCATGCGTGATCGCCTTGAAAGAGATGTCAAAGCAGCTGTTGAAAAGGTATCGGAAGTAGAAGACATACACCTTGAATTTGGCGTGATGAATGAGACGCAACGCGACAACGTAAAGAAACTCTTACGCGGCGGTAGAGAGAAATTCATTCCATTTGCCCAACCAGATTCCCTCACGCGAGTATGGGGAATTTCATCCGGAAAAGGTGGAGTGGGGAAGTCATCCGTAACGGTAAATCTTGCTGCAGCGTTGAGCGAACGCGGATTTAAGGTAGGCGTTCTCGATGCCGATGTCTACGGCCATTCCATCCCACGACTATTTGGAATTGAAGGGCAACGTCCGACTGCAATCGATCAGACCTTCATACCGGTCGAAGTGCGTGGTATCAAAGTTGTTTCCATCGAAATGTTTAAGCCTGATCGGGCTGATCCAGTGGCTTATCGTGGACCGCTCCTCCATCGAGTCCTTGAGCAACTACTCAGCGATGCTTATTGGGGCGATCTTGATTTTCTTCTCTTAGATTTGCCACCGGGAACTGGAGATATTGCTATTTCTCTTGGACAACTCATTCCTGCATCAGAAATCATTGTGGTAACTACCCCACAAGTTGCAGCGGCTGAAGTTGCAGAACGTGCAGGTCGAATCGCCCACCAACTCAAACAGCACATTGTTGGTGTCATCGAAAATATGTCAGCGTACGAAGACAGCGCCACGGGTGCGAAAATTGCGTTATTTGGTGAAGGTGGTGGCGCAGAAACGTCGCGACGTCTCAGCACACTTGTTGGCGCTGAAGTTCCCTTAGTAGCCCAGATTCCTTTTGATCAAGAATTACGTGAGGGTGGCGATGAAGGCGCACCAATTGTGTGGCGCAATCCAGATTCAAGTGCGGCTCAAGGTTTCTTTAGCGTGGTCGACAAATTAGCGCCACGTAAGAAATCTTTACTTGGTGTTCGACTTGGGGTCAGTACCTAAACGCTCGTCAAGAATTTCCTTGATTTCACTCACTAGTTCTTTTCGCATGGCTGCAATCTCGCGCACCATAAATTCTGTGACCGCAAGATTTCTCTCATCACGGGCGCGGTCCTCTTGGGAGGTGACGCGATCTCTATCTGCTTGACGATTTTGGGCCAAGAGAATGAGAGGAGCGGCGTAAGAAGCTTGGAGCGATAACAGGAGCGTGAGGAAGATAAATGGATACTCATCAAATCGCAATTCCCTTGGTCCTAATACATTCCAGATCACCCAGGTAATCACAAAAATTGTCATATAAACAAGGAATTTTGCAGTGCCAATAAAACGTGCAAAACGTTCTGAGAGTCTTCCAAAAGTTTCTGGATCATAACTTGGGCGCAGAGCGCGTCTTGACTCACGTGGAAGTTCAAGTCTCGAAATTCTTGCCATCTCTAAGTCTCACTTTCGGTATTGCGCCAATTTGCTGGAAGTAAGTGATCGAGAACATCATCTACTGTCACAGCGCCTAGTAAACGTTCGTTCTCATCGACTACAGGCGCAGCGATTAAATTGTAATTTGCAAGGTGTTTTACAACGTCATTTAGCGGAGTATCGGGTGAAATTGAATTTGTCTCCTTGTCAGCGACAACACCAAGGGAAAGGGCAGGCGGCTCTCGAAGTAGGCGTTGCACGTGAACGACTCCCACAAGTCGACCTGTAGGGGTTTCTAACGGTGCTCGACATACGAATACTTGTGCGGCAGAAGCGGGAGCCAAATCTTTTTGTCGGACCGCAGCGAGCGCATCTGCAACGGTTGAGTCTGTGGCAAGGATGACGGGATCTGTAGTCATCATGCCGCCAGCAGAAAAGTCTTCATATTCCATAAGCCGACGGACATCCTGTGCCTCATCATCTTCCATCAGGCTAAGCAGGGATTCAGCTTTTTCGCTTCCGACTTCTCTTAACACGTCAGCTGCATCATCCGGAGCCATCTCACTCAAGACGTCGGCAACGAGTTCACCTTCAAGTTGAGTAACGAGTGCAACACGATCAGCATCATCCATCTCTTCAAGAACTTCAGCAAGCTTTTCATCGCCCATTGATCGTGCAATTTCAGTCTGGTGACTAAGGTCCAATTCATGTAAAGCAGCCGCAACATCTTGTGCGGGAATTTGATTAATGTCCCCATGCGAACTTGTGAGATTGATTTCTCCAGGAGTCTCAAACTCAACGGCTGTCCAATTAAGAGTTGTGCTCTTTCCTCGTCGAAATGCCCGCGCTTTTAAGAGCACATGAAGATGGGAGGCGTACCAATCTTTGTTTTCGCCTAATTCCATTCCAATATCTTCGATGATCACCGATTCTCCACTCTCATGGATCCGCGTTGAATGATCGAGAAGTTCTGATAGTAATTGAATCTCGCCATGGCGTTGTTGGTAGCGACTTATATTGAGTGATCCAGTTATAAAGACTCCACCATCAGTTATTGAAGTTACTCTCGTAATGGGTATGAATATTTTGCGTCGTTGAGGAACTTCAACGATGAATCCGATTATTCGAGGCGCAGACTTGTCCTGGCGAAGTGAAGCGACTGCGTCCCGAATTTTCCCAACACGATCTCCGTTGGGATCAAATACGGGAGTACCGGCGAGCTTGGCCAGAAAGATCCGAGTTAATTCGTCTGTACGCATCAGGTACCTCCATGAGGCAAGGCTATCGGATAGTAGGTTTACGCCGTGCGCGACCAAGACCATACTCAACTTCCGCGAGGCAGGGATATCCCATTACTTCTCATGGGAATTATTGGAATTGGTACATCTGGACCTGTTATTGCACTGAGTGCAATGCCGATTTTGGCTCTGATTTTTTGGAGAAATTTAGGTGGAGCTTTTCTGATGTTCGCATTCGCTCTTGGAAATAAAGAGTGGTTGAGAGCAGAGAATCGCAAAGGAATGCAATGGGCAGCCCTCGCTGGCGTCGCACTTGCCTTTCACTTTATCGGCTTCTTCATTGCCATGAGATTCACAACAGTTGCAGCGGGCACTGCTCTGACTGCGCTGCAACCAATATTTGCCGCGTATTTTGTTAAGCGACTAGGTGGACACATTCCAAAACAAGCATGGATTGGAATGGTTATCAGTTTTCTCGGAGTTTTAATCATCACAGGAGTTGACTTCCAAATCTCGCGTCGCGCATTTCTTGGCGATCTTGCTGCCATTGTTTGTGCGGCTTTAGCAGCTCTTTACGTGATGCTTGGCTCTCAAGCGCAGCGCACCATCTCTACCTCTACGTATACATCAATCTGCTATTTCGTATGCGCACTGACTGCGCTACCAATTGCGTTGGTAACTCAAACTCCTGTCTGGGGATTTAGTTCTCGCGAATGGTGGCTCTTACTGGCCTTGATTGCTGGGGCCCAAATCTTGGGACATACGATGTTTAACTTATCGCTGAAACGTGTATCACCAGCAATCGTCTCACTTATTGTTTTCTTTGAAGTTCCAGTAAGCGCAGTCTTGGCATTTTGGTGGCTTGATCAACTTCCTCCCGCAGGAACGGTTCCAGGTTTGGTCTTACTTCTCTGCGGCTGTGCAATATTTGTGCTGCGAAATAGAAGCACAGAAAAAGAGACGTAATAGAAGGTAGCCTTCTTCCATGTTGATTGATTTACATACGCACACAAATGCAAGTGATGGGACTGATTCACCTACTCAACTCATCGATAAAGCAATCAACCGCGGTATAAATATTCTGGCGCTTACTGATCATGACACTACGCGTGGGTGGGATGAAGCAAAGAGCGCATTACTAAACCATCCTTCACAGACTGAGATGAAACTAGTTCTGGGTTCTGAGATTTCGTGCAAAGACGAAAATGGCATCAGTATTCATATGTTGGGACTTCTTTTTGATCCTAATTACCAACCACTTTTCGAGGTTCTAGAACGTACTCGCGAAAACCGTCACTCACGTATGGAGCGCATCATCGCCCGGCTTAATGAAGCAGGAATTGACATAACTATTGATGAAGTAAATGCGCAACGAAAGGGCGATGCAACCCTTGGCCGACCACATCTTGCGGATGCTTTAGTTGCACGTGGTCATGTTGCTTCTCGAGATGAAGCGTTTGCCGCTCTCTTGCATAACAAATCAAAGTTTTATATCAATCACTATTCACCATCACCGGTTGAAACCATCAGATTGATCAAAGCCGCCGGAGGTGTTGCGATCATTGCTCATCCGC
>JAPOJL010000026.1 GCA_029978425.1 Actinomycetota bacterium | reverse complement strand
AGAGAGGACTGGCGTCAACGCGCTCATCGATTCTCCCCTGCTTTACCTTGTGCAATCTTCAAACCAAGAAGTGTTGGCTCTCCTGCTTGGACACCTTCACCGGCAAGACCGTCATTAAATCCAGCGAGAACTGCTGAGGCTTCCTTCCAACTCACAAGTCGATTCGGCCCACGAGTCGGCGCTGGGGGATTTCCTTGTCGCATAGCATCGACCAAATTTTTCGAGCCTATTTGAAGTTTCCATTAGGAATTCTGATTGCAAATGTATCGGGTTCTTTTGTGTTGGGATTACTTCTTGATTCAGAGACTTCTCTCGCATTTGGACTGATGGGATTTTGCGGCGCATTGACGACCTGGTCCGCGTTATCGCTAGATCTCTTCAATGAATTAGAGAAGAGGGAATATCGAGTTTTTGCTATGAATATTCTTACTAATTACGGGTTGGGTGTTGCAGCAGGCGTTTTAGGTATCTGGATTGCGCAATAATGTCCCAATGAAGCGAACCTCCCTAGTCTTAGCTGCGCTCCTTCTTTTAACATCTTGCAGTTCGACCCCAGAGCCAAGCGTTGCGCCGGTGTTGCCTTCCGTTCCGCAAGATTGCACTAAGACCAAGATTTTGGAGGCTTTCCCAGACCGTATTCCAAATCCACAATTTATCGATACGGAATGGGAGCCAGCAGAGGGAACAGATCTTTATGCAGCCTATAACGCTGGTGGAATTGCTTGCAGTTATGGAATTCAGGAGGCAGAAATCGGCGCCACAATTATGTGGGCACCAGATAATCAGGTTCTCTTTGATGAGTTAACACCACGCTGGGTCGAAGCCGGACAACAAGCCATTGATCTTCCTAATTTAAATGAGAAGAAAGCTTTCGTTCTCACCGAAGGCGTTGAAGGCGAAGGCGAATACCATGTTTGGGCCATCAACTTATTGATCAAAGGTTCATGGATTAGTGTTGCAGCGACCTTCTTTGGTTCGATCGATGAAGCGATGCCGATAGTCAATGCCGCAGTAGATTCTCTACGTTCTGCAAAATCTGCTGCCAAAACAAACCTTATTGGTTGTTATATGGCTGAACTTCCTGAGGATTTGTATGTATTTAATATTGATTACCATGACAACAACACGGTCTCTGCTGATATTTACTATAAGAATATAAGTAGCGATCCATCTCGTGGTGTATTTGTCGGTTCATACACGAATGGGATAATTCGCGGTTTTTATAATTTCACATCCGAAGGGCTTCAATCAGAGCGAGAACTTTTCTTCAAGGGTGATAAGAGTGGTTTTGTCACGGGCAATGGCCCCGTCACAAGAAAAGGAAATATCGAAACCTTTAAGCGACCACTTCAAATTACTTGGAATGATAGCTACAAGTACATTCCAGCTGAAGATTGTGAGTCACTACTTCGAGAGTAAAGATGCCATCCACGCCTCGATTTCATCGGGGTGACGCGGCATTGCACTGCTCAAGTTTTTGCAACCATCTTTAGTAACGAGAACATCATCTTCGATTCGGACGCCAATTCCGCGGTATTCGGCTGGGAAGAGCATGTCATCAGGTTGAATATAGAGACCTGGTTCAACCGTAAGAATCATTCCCTCTTTAAGTATCCCTTCCGGATGCGCTTCTTTTCTTGCGTGCGCGCAATCATGAACATCCATTCCCAACATATGTCCCGTGCCATGAACAGTCCAACGTCGATGTAGGCCGACATCTGGTTTCAATGATTCTTCTGCGGGTATTGGAAGGACGCCCATCTCTTCTAAACCACGTGCAAGGACTTCGCTAGCGGCGACATGGAAGTCACGGAATTTTGCACCAGGTTTTACAGCTTTCATACCTGCTTCTTGTGCTGCATAAACCAACGAATAAATCTTGCGTTGTGCGGGAGTGAATTTCCCATTAATAGGGAATGTGCGGGTTATATCAGCGGTGTATAAAGATTCAGCTTCAACGCCAGCATCAATAAGAACTAGCTCTCCATCGCGAAGTTCGCCATCATTTCGAATCCAATGTAGAACACAGGCATGTGATCCTGCAGCGACAATGCTGTCGTAACCGAGTTCATTCCCCTCAAAACGTGCGCGAGTAAAGAATGCACCTTCAACTAAGCGTTCACCACGTTTCTTTCCAACCGCACCAGGTATGGCACGAATCATGTCTTCAAAACCACGATGCGTTGCATCAACCGCTTTCTGCATCTCAGCGATTTCATATTCATCTTTCACAAGACGAGCCTCAGAGAGCCACGAGAAGAATGCGGCATCATCGCCACTTTCCTTAACTCGCGAATCGATATATGGATCTTCATCTCTGACGGTCAGAGAATCTCTTGCATCGGCAAGAAAATCATCAAGAGAATCGATGTGGCGGACCGTGATGTCATATGCAAACTCTGTCTCTTCCAATGTCATACGCCGACCAACCCAGAACTCACCATGGCGGACATTTCTATAAAACTCATCGCTATTTTCGCGGGTAGAGCGCGGATGAATAAATAACAGAGAGTCATGGCCAGAACCATTTGGTTCCAAAATCAATACCGAATCCGGAACGGCATCGGTGCCATTAATTCCGGTCAACCACGAATAAGCGGTGTGTGGGCGGAATCTGTAATCAGAGTCGTTGCTGCGAACTTTGAAAGTTCCGGCCGGAACGATTAATCGCTTTCCAGGAAAACTTTCTGACAATCTCTTGCGTCGCAAAACGGCATAAGGAGTAACTGGATTCTTCTTTAAACCTTCGAGAGGCGACGGCGCCCAACCTTGTTCCATGAACTTCTTGAGTGGTTCAGGAGTCGGTATATCGTGCGGGCGAGAGGGGAGCTTGCGCTCTTTGCCTTGATCGAACGTTGCCATGGGGCCTCCTTTTGAACCTGGTGGCCCAAGGTTAGTCGTGCCTTGCTCAGAGTTAAATAAAGAAGGCGTGTTACTCAATTGTTATTCAGTTACAGTCCTTATACAGACCCTTAGCCTTGAGGGCAATGGCTCGCAAGACGAGAATCTGCCTTGGCGGAACGCGAGCCCCGAGACTGGGGTTCGGACCGTTTACTCCGGAGGAAATAACTAGATGAAAATCGGTACCAAGAAAATCTTCGTAGCCGCAACCATCGCAACACTTCTAGGTTCACTAGTAAGTGCACTTCCTGCAAGCGCTGCAGTTAACTGCGATCCATTTAGCGGATACAAGAATCTCAAAGGAAAGAAAGTAACAATCTTCACCTCAATTCTCGAACCAGAACTCTCAACTCTTAAGAAGGCGTGGGGAGATTTCGAGAAGTGCACAGGTGTGACGATTAATATCGAAGGCTCAAACCAATTCGAAGCACTTCTACCTGTACGTATCAAGGGTGGAAATGCACCTGACCTTGCATTCATCCCACAGCCAGGTCTTCTACAGAAGCTAGTTGCAACAGGAAAAGTCAAAGTTGCACCAAAGTCTGTCGCAGCAAACGTTAATAAATTCTGGTCAAAGAGCTGGAAGGATCTTGGTTCTGTAAAGGGCAAGCTCTACGCAGCTCCATTTGGCTCAAACATGAAGTCACTCGTTTGGTATTCACCAAAACAATTCAAGGCAAATGGCTACACCGTTCCATCAACATGGGATGAGATGTTGGCGCTAGCAGACAAGATGGCCGCAAAGAGCCAGACCGCATTCTGCGGTGGTCTCGGTTCAGGTGGAGCAACTGGTTGGCCAGCAACTGACTGGGTAGAACAAGTTGTTCTACGCGAGCATGGTGCAGCTGTCTATAACGACTGGGTTTCACACAAGATTAAGTTCTCTGATCCAAAGATTGTTTCTGCAATGCAGAAAGTCGCTGGATGGATGCAGAATCCAAAGTGGGTCGGCGATGTTAAAGGTATCGCTACAACCGCATTCCAGGATGCTGGAAAGGGAATCCCAACCGGTAAGTGCATGATGCTTCAGCAAGCTTCCTTCTACGGAAACATCCTCGCTGAAGTTGGCGCAACCATTAAGGAAGATGGCGACGCATTCGCGTTCTATCTACCTGCAACCAACTCCAAGGTCACAGTTCCTGTCGTTGGTGGTGGAGAGTTCACAGCAGCTTTCGCATCACGTCCTGAGGTTGTTGCAGTACAGACCTACCTATCCTCAGCAACATTTGCAACCAGCCGCGTTCAATATGATAACTGGGTATCTGCAAACAGCGGTGTTCCACTAGCTGCTTACAAGAACCCAATCGATCGTCTTGCTGCTCAGTACCTCGCAAATCCAAAGTCAACCTTTGGTTTCGATGCATCTGACTTGATGCCTGCAGCAGTCGGTGCTGGATCAATGTGGAAGGAATTCACCGCATGGTTCGGTGAAGGAAAATCCATCGCTGATGTAGTCAAGGCAATCGACGCATCTTGGCCAAGTAACTAACGTTTACTTGCTCTAGATGTAGAGATATTTAATCTCTAGACTTGTGGGGATCTATTCGTAGATCCCCACAAGCATTTTTCTCAAGAAAGTTTTAGGAGGGTTCAGTGTCAGATTTCCTTGCAGACACACTTCCTAAGTTCTCTCAGATTTTCACATCCATCGCGATCTTCTTCGCAGTTCTTCTTCTACTCTTTGGCGCTGCCGGACGCGTTAATGGGAAAGCCCAACGTCCGCTCGCAATTCTTATCTTCTTTGGCCCCGCAGCAATACTTTTACTCTTCGGTCTTGTATCTCCCGCGATACAAACAATCATCTATTCATTCAAAGATGCAGATTCGATCAGCTATGTTGGCTTCGATAATTACACATGGATGATTCAAGATGAAAGTATCCGAACCGTTCTCTTCAACACGATTCTTTGGGTGATCATTACCCCTATCGTCACAACCGGTATTGGATTAGCTCTTGCGGTCCTTCTTGATCGCATGAAACATGAATCACTTCCAAAATCTTTGATCTTCATGCCGATGGCGATTTCTTTCGTTGGCGCCTCAATCATCTGGAAATTTGTCTACGACTATGCAAAAGATGGTTATCCGCAAACGGGTTTACTCACAAACCTAGTAAGAGCGGTTGGTCGCGAACCACATAACTGGATGTTGGAAAAGCCGCTCAACACCCTTTTACTGATGGTGATTTTCATCTGGGTACAAACAGGTTTTGCAATGGTCATCCTCTCGGCTGCCATCAAAGCCGTCCCGAGCGACATTGTTGAGGCTTCCGCTCTTGATGGCGCATCAGGCTGGAAGCTTTTCTGGAATATCACTTTCCCCACCGTTAGATCGACTTTCATCGTAGTCCTTGCAACAAATGTTGTGGGTGCGCTGAAACTTTTCGACATCGTCCAGACGATGACGGGTGGAAACTTTGGAACGAACGTTTTGGCAAATGAGATGTATGCCCAAGTCTTCGTTCAATTTAACCAAGGTCGTGGATCTGCGCTTGCAGTAGCGCTCTTCTTACTAGTAGCACCAATCTTGATTTACAACATCGTCCACTTGAAGAGGGAGCGTCAACACTAATGGCGGCGCAACTAGCAAGACATACTCCAGGCAGAAAGCTATTCTCATCACGCTTTGCTTCGATTGTTGTCACAATCATCACGATTCTTTGGGTTATTCCTACTCTTGGACTCTTCATCAGCTCCTTCCGAACTGGTGAAGATATCTACGCGACTGGATGGTGGCATGTATTTGTCGAACCAAAGTTCACGTTACAGAATTACAGAGAAGTTCTCTTTGGTGGGGCTTCTGAGTCGCTCTCTGATGGAATCTTGCCTTACTTCATCAACTCAGTAGTTATCACTATTCCGGCTGTTGTTTTCCCTCTCGTCCTTGCGACCATGGCTGCATATTGTTTAGCCTGGGTAAGGTTCCGTGGCAGCGACTTCTTATTCTTTTTCATCTTTGCACTTCAAGTTGTTCCGCTTCAGATGTCACTCGTGCCGGTTCTCCAACTCTTCACAGGCGGAGTGCATATCGGCACAGTCCAAATAATCCCGGCGCTGGGAGTAGCTGGAAAATTTGCCGGCATTTGGTTGCCACATACGATGTTCGCACTCCCTCTTGCTATTTACTTACTTCATAACTTCATTGCAAGCTTGCCTCGTGAACTCATGGAAGCCGCACATGTTGATGGCGCAAATCACTTCAAGATTTTCCGAATGATTGTGTTACCTCTATCGATTCCTGCAATCGCTGCTTTTGCGATCTTCCAATTCCTTTGGGTATGGAATGACCTACTTGTGGCGCTCACTTTTGCTTCGGGCACTCAAGAAATTGCTCCGATCAACGTGAAACTTGCCTCACTTGTTGGTCAATATGGATCGGGTTGGACATCACTCACTGCTGGCGCATTCATCACCATCGCGCTGCCATTAGTGGTTTTCTTCTCGCTACAGCGCTACTTCGTTCGCGGATTGTTAGCGGGTTCGGTCAAGTAATTGTGACGGAAGTGCTATAGATGCATTTCGTATTACATCTTCGGAGATTTCGAATTCGCGCGCTTTGTCGACTGCTCGTTGCATAGTCAACGTGCTCCCAGCAAGTGCACCGTTGGACTTCAGTCGAGCGACGCCTTCCGCCACCACAACATCGAGATCACCAATGGTGTATTCACCGTCTGGTTGCCCAGCTGCAGCCATAGCATCGGTAACAAAGATGACTCGATTACCAGCAACTGATGCGATAAATGCGACATCTTCACGAGAAACATGATGCCCATCCATGATGAGTTCAAGCGGGATAGAAGTCTTGTGTAATAAAGCAGTAGCAAAAGTTTTCTCGCCATCCTTCAATTTGCTCATTCCATTTGAAAAATGTGTCACCAGCGCCGCACCAGCATCAACGGCCTTAAGTGCATCGTCATAACTTCCATCCGAATGACCAATTGCAGCAAGAATCTTGTTCCGTGTTAGGAATGAAATCACTTCGAGTGCATTTTCTAGTTCCGGTGCGACAGTGATCATTTTTACTGCACCCTCGCCCACTTCAGTCAATCGTTGAATTTCAGAGATAGTTGGTGACTTCAGAAGATTTGGATTATGGGCGCCACATCTCGCGCGTGCTAGATAAGGACCTTCCAAGTGAATTCCGGCGATGGCACCAGAGTTATAAAACGGTACAAGTCTGCGAATCTGCGTTTCAAGATCATCAATCTTTTCAGTAACCAAACTTGCAAGTAATTGCGATGTTCCATGGTTTTTATGAAAGTTGATAGCGCTTTGGATATTTCTAGGATTGGGGTCTGAGAAGTAGAAACCTGCGCCGCCGTGGCAATGAAGATCGACGTATTTAGCCTCGATTTCACGCTCACTCACCCGTGGATTTTATTACGTATTTCGCTACTCATGCTGCGCGCTAAACTGCCCCTCTACTGGAGACGTCGCATAGCCCGGTCTAGTGCGCCTCACTGCTAATGAGGTTGACCCCAAAGGGTCTCGGAGGTTCAAATCCTCTCGTCTCCGCTCATTTTCACGCTTTTTCTGTTGTTTCAATTTATCGGGAAATCTTTTTGCCCAACTTTTGCCCATGTTTTTCTCTTGTTCACCTGAATATCAAGTCTCCCTTGGTTTGCAGGCCCAATGCCAGTGAAGTTCTTCACGTTACGCCTGAGAATCCCGTGTCTATTATCTAAGTTATAGGGCCATACCCGTAGTGCCATGGAATTCTTTGG
>JAPOJL010000025.1 GCA_029978425.1 Actinomycetota bacterium | reverse complement strand
GTGATAGCCATCGCGCTGTAAAGGTCCCACCGAGAGTTGCAAGTTGATCTTGCCAGGGACGCGCGTAACCACGGATGACGGCATGTGGTGAGCGTATTACTTAGCCCTCGTTATCGCCTATCTAATTGTTTAGCTATTGCAGCAAAGCGTTCTACCGAGAGCGATTCGCCACGGATTGTGGGGTCGATTCCAGCGCTAGCTAAGGCGCTTTCTGCTTCGCCTGAGCCTCCGTAAATATCCGAATAGATGGAGCGCAACATCTTGCGCCGTTGTCCAAATGCACGATCGATGAGATCAAAGGTTCGAACTCTCAAATTCTCATCACCCAAAGGCTCATGTCGGACGAATTTCACAAGCGAGGAATCAACGTTGGGAACTGGCCAAAAAACGGAACGTGAAACGGAGTCCGCAAGCACAACATCACACCACCATGCCGCTTTTGCACTGGGGACTCCATAAACCTTGCTTCCAGGTTTTGCCGCCAATCTCTCGGCAACTTCGGTTTGAACCATGACAACTCCAGAAGTAATGGTGGGGAATCTTTCGAGAATTGTGAGGAGCACTGGCACAGAGACGTTGTAGGGAAGGTTCGCTACTAATTTTGTGGGATTGCCAGGAATATCAAAGACCTTCATCGCATCTTGATTGATGACATCGAGCGCACCATGTGGAACCCCGTGCTCGGCCGCCGTTAATGGAAGTTGTGTAGCTAATCGAGAATCTATTTCAATTGCCGTGACGCGATCTGTTGCCTGCAATAGCGCAAGTGTGAGCGATCCTAAACCGGGGCCAATTTCTACGACATGATCGCCCTGGCTTATGACTGCTAGTCTGACAATTTTCTGACAGGTATTGCCATCAATAACAAAGTTCTGTCCTAATGACTTTGCGGGATGGAGATCTAACTTCTCGGCAATCTCGCGGATCTCGACGGCGCCGAGTAGTGAAATGCTCATGGCTGGAATGACCCAAAAATGCGATCGGCATTTGCGCTGATTGCAGCTGTGAGAGTTACTAAATCTTCGCCCCGTTCCGCTGCGATGAATCGCACGATATTTGGAATTTGGGCTGGAGTATTGAGCGAGCCGCGATGTGGCATCGGCGCTAAAAATGGAGAGTCTGTTTCAACAAGGAGTTGATCATGGGGAACCAACTTCACTGCTTCTCTTAATTGTGGAGCGTTTTTGAAAGTTACCGTTCCAGCAAAAGAGAGCACATAACCCTTATCGATACATTCCCTGGCCATCTCGGCATCCCCGGAATAACAGTGAAAAATGGTGATCTCAGGTGCGCCAACCTCATCCAACGTATCAAGGACCGCACGATGAGCATCTCGATCATGAATCACCAGCGCTTTATTGTGTCGCTTTGCAATTTCGATATGTCTCTTAAATGAGTACTTCTGTTTATCTTGCAGTGCATTTTCGGTGCGGAAGAAATCAAGTCCCGTCTCACCAATTGCTCTTACGCGTGGATGGCTAGCAAGTGAATCGATAATCGCGAGATCTTTCTCTAAATCATCAACGACAGGTGCTTCATTCGGGTGCAGTGCAACAGCTGCAAGTACTTGCGTATTCCATGTCTCGGCACATTTCACAGACCACTCAGATTGTTCTGCAGAATATCCAACTTGCACTACGCGATCTATTCCGACGCTAGCGGCTTCATCAAGAACTCTTTTAATCTCTGGATGATCAGGTTCAGTGTTTGTGACAATCTCTAAGTGCGCATGAGAGTCAACACATGGGGTAGGAAGGGCTTCAGGAAGTGGAGCTGGTTGACGATCAAGATCGCGATTATGACGATCAGCCATGTAGGAATTTAGCTCTCTAATTCAGGCAAGCGAGGAAAGAGAATTTCGCCTTTAGCAACTTTGGTGCCCGGTATAAGTTGGCCCCATCGCGCAACATCAGAAATCTTCTGGGCTCCAATCGCTCCGAGAGAACTTTCCGCCCCTAATGAACTCCAAAGTTTTTGAGTGGAAATTGGCATGATGGGATGAAGCAAGATGGCAAGTGCGCGTAGTGATTCTGCTGTGTTGTAGAGAATGTCATCAAGTTCTGCTTTGCGATCTGGATTCTTGGCAACCAACCAAGGCTCTTGTGCAGTCACATAACCATTGACGGTCTTGCAGAAATCCATAATGGCATTTATTCCGCCTTGGAAATCAAGGGCGCAGATTGCGCGATCTGCTTCATCAACAGTCTTCGCTAAGGCTGCTTTTAAATCTGCAGCCTCAGCTTTGGCTGGCAGAATTCCATCGCAATATTTCTCAACCATGGCAGCTAAACGGGAGGCTAAATTGCCGAAATCATTTGCAAGTTCGCTGGTGTAGCGAGCTGACATATCTTCCCAAGAAAATGAACCATCACTTCCAAATGGAATCGCGCGCATAAAGTAATAGCGGAAAGCATCAACCCCAAAGTGATTGGTGATATCTGAAGGTGCAATACCGGTGAGTTTGCTCTTGCTCATCTTCTCCCCGCCAACAAGGAGCCAACCATGGGCAAAAACTTTCTTAGGAACTGGAATCTCAGCAGCCATCAACATCGCGGGCCAGATCACAGCATGGAAGCGCAAGATATCTTTTCCAACTAAATGGACATCAGCCGGCCACGTCTTCTCAAAGAACTTTCCGCCTTCACTTTCTTTGGCATCAGTTAATCCAACTGCGGTCGCGTAATTGAGTAACGCATCAAACCAGACATACACAACTTGCTTGGTGTCCCATGGAACAGGTATTCCCCAATTAAAGGTAGAGCGCGAGATAGATAAATCAGAGACACCACCTTCGAGGAACGACACCACTTCATTTCGAGCACTTGCTGGTTCGCAAGCTTCGGGATTTTTCTTATAGTGATCAAGTAGTGGTTGCACAAAAGCAGAAAGTTTGAAGAACCAATTAGTTTCGCTCACCATTTCAATAGGCTTGGAGTGAATCTTGCACTTACCCTCATCCAAATCGCCAGGTAACTTAAACTCTTCACAACCTACGCAATAAGGACCTTCATACTTTCCTTCGTAGATAAATCCCTTCTCCATCAAACCTTGCAGGAATTTCTGAACTCTCTCCATATGACGCGGTTCAGTTGTGCGAATAAAGTCGTCATGAGCGATCTCAAGATGTTTCCATACAGGTTTCCAGGCCTCTTCGACCAAACGATCACACCATTGTTGGGGTGGGGTGTTATTCGCTTCTGCAGTTCGCATTACTTTCTGGCCATGTTCGTCAGTTCCCGTTAAGTACCAGACTGATTCGCCCTTCTGGCGATGCCAACGAGTTAAGAGATCGCCAGCCACGGTGGTGTAGGCATGTCCAATGTGGGGCGCATCATTTACGTAATAAATGGGCGTCGTTAAATAGAACGACTTAGGCGCGCTGGACATAGACAGAATTCTATCTACTTCTCATCGATCATGATGTCAAAGACTTTGCGCTTAGGAATATGAAGTTCCTTCGCAGTCATCGCAATCGCTTCTTTGCGGGTAATTCCCGAGGATTCATATCGATGAACAATTGCAGCAATCTCACCATCACTTAACTCTTGTGTTGAGGCATCAAAGCCTGCAACAACAATTGTGAATTCGCCCAACATCTCTTTACTTAAAGTCCATTCATGTAGTTGGGCAAGTGATCCGCGGACAACTTCTTCATAAGTCTTGGTGATTTCGCGACAAATTGCGCCTTGTCGTTCTGCTCCAAATGCACGACTAAGAGCCCCTATCGTTTCGGCAATTCGGTGTGGCGCTTCAAAGAGAACAAGAGTGCGAACTTCATGAGCGCGATCTTCACACCACTGATCACGAGCTCCAGATGTGCGTGGCGGAAATCCATCAAATGCAAAGCTATCGGTTGGTAAACCCGATAACGCTAGCGCTGCAAGAACGGCGCTCGGGCCTGGAATTACTGAAACTTTGAAACCTTCATCGATAGCCATACGTACAGCGCGATATCCCGGATCACTTACTGATGGCATACCTGCGTCGGTAACCAATAAGACGTTATGTCCAGACCTTAACTTCTCAGCAATTTCATCTAGTCGTGCACTCTCATTTCCTTCGAAGAAAGAGAAGATCTGAGCTTTGCATTCGATTCCTAGGTCTTTGCAAAGTCGCAAAAAGCGACGTGAGTCTTCGGCTGCAATGAACTCGGCTTGCGAGATAGCTTCCTTAAGGCGAGTTGAGGCATCTCCGACATTCCCTAAAGGAACCGCCGCCAGAATCAACTCACTCATGGCGTCATTATGGCGGTCAGTATCCTTATCCATCATGAACGCTATTTCACTGCGCCATCGCAAAATCATGGGATTAGCGCTCGTGCTCACTTTTGCAGCTCTCACGAGATTTATTAACTTGGGACGCCCCGGAGAATTAGTTTTCGACGAGGTGTATTACGTTGATGGCGCCCGAGATTTCCTCTCCTCAGGAGTGGAGCTCGATAAAGTGTCGGCTGAATTCATCGTTCATCCCCCGGTTGGAAAATGGGCAATCGCCGCAGGAATCAAAGTATTTGGCGATGATCCCTTTGGATGGCGTTTTAGCGCAGCTTTAGTGGGTTTGCTTTCCATCGCCCTCATATTTTTTATCACCCGAAAACTTTTTAACTCTTATTTCCTCAGCATCACAGCAGCAACCTTGATGTCTCTCGATGGGCTACATCTCGTAATGTCTCGCACCGCGCTACTCGATATTTTCTTATCATTCTTTATTTTGCTGGCTTTCTACTTCTTAATAACAGAGCGATTATGGCTCGCGGGAATAGTGATGGGCTTAGCGCTTGGCACAAAGTGGAGCGCGGTTTATGTTCTGGCCGCTCTTGGCATTTATCTTTTGCTCCGCGACAAGAAGTTTCTTCTCACTCCCATTCAATTTGGAGTTGTTCCGTTTTTTGTCTATCTCTCTTCATGGACCGGTTGGTTCATTAGCAATGAAGGCTGGAGCAGAAATCATTCTTCAAATCCACTTATCTCTTGGATTCACTATCACCGAGAGATGCTTAACTTTCATACTGGATTAACTACGGAACACTCTTATGAAGCTAGTGCCTGGAATTGGTTAATTCTTGGTAGGCCAACTTCATTCTTCTACGCAACCCCAAAAAATTGTGACAGCGAAAGTTGCTCGCAAGAAGTGTTGGCAATTGGAACACCTTTCTTATGGTGGGCTGGATTGATTTCAATCTTTATTGCGATCGGGTATTTCATCTATCGCCGCGAACGTAGCGCTGGCTTGATTCTGATGTTCTTGCTTGCGAGCTACCTACCGTGGTTAGCATTTCCAGAACGGACCACTTTTTACTTCTACTCCATCGCCTTTGAACCATTTTTGATTTTGGTGATTATTTACGTTATTGCCAAAGCATTGGAAACTCCGGAACTTCAAGGAGAGAGAAAGAAATATGTAATGGCCGGAGTGGGGCTTATCGCCTTATGTTTTGCCTACTTTTTCCCGCTTTTTGTGGGTGGGGTCATGACCTATGAAGACTGGTACTCACGGATGTGGTTTACGAGCTGGATTTAGTTATTCACCAGCTGCGCGTTGAGTGCGGAGGTGTTCTTCAATCTCATCGGCTTGAACTTGATCAAATACTTGATCTGACGCTGGAGACATTGCTTCACGCATAGCGCGCTCCTGTGCTTCGCTCCATGCTCCGGGAATTGTTAAATCAATAACGCGACGTTGCGGCGCAGCTTTGGGGGCGCCTACATATCGAGGAGCAGGAACAGCGGTTGGCTGCCAAGTTTGGCCACTCTGTTGCGCACTTCCTTTTGGCAAAATCACAATGCTCTGAACTTCGCGGGTATAACTTGTGACCCGCTCTGAAAGTGGCGTCCATTGCTCTGCGTTTTCAAATTCTTCAAAGATAGATTGTTTGGTCGAAGCGCTCTTGGAGCGAGCGATAATTTCCGAGTAATTCCGTGATGATGGTTTTGCAGTCACACCTGCGACCGAACGAGCGCGTTTCTCTTCTTCCTGTAGGAGATGTATTTGGTGACGAGCATTAACAACATAGAGAGTAAATGCTGAGACCGGAAGTGTGAGAACTATGGGAGATACAAGTCCCACAATTGCAAAAATTGAGAGCACAATTGTTAAGCCAATGATTGAAAAGAAGAGAATGCGTCGAATCGCAATTTGTTGTTCTTTTTTCTTGGCAAGCGCTTCATAATCTGGCGCCTCATTACCTGAGGTAAGGCCTACGACTTTCATCGTCTTCTCAAATTTTTCGACGGTGCGGCCCGAGACTTCCTCATGGGTAGAGATCCAGCGTGGGAGGAAATAGGCAATCCACATTCCTACGATGATTAAGTAGATAAGTCCTGAGCCCACGAAGCCCAACCCTAAAGGTAACAATTGGACTTTTCGGGTATTTCCCCCGCTTCGCCAACGAAAATTTCTAAGTTAAATTCTTGGATTCTCTATTACAAAACAGAGGTGGTCGCGCCAATCACCATCAATATGAAGATATCGGGGACGTAAACCTTCAAAGATATAACCTGCTTTTTCTGCCACTCTTTTCGAAGCTGAGTTCTCAGGTCTTAGATTAATTTCGATGCGGTGTAAACGAAGTTCTTCCAACCCGTATCGAGTGACCTCTCGTACGGCTCGCGTTGTGAGCCCCTTATTCGCATGGTCTTGAGAGATCCAATAACCAATATGGCCTCCGCGATAGGCGCCATAAGAAATGCCACCCAAAGTAATCTGGCCGATAAGTTCTCGGTTAAACCAGATAGCTAGTGAGATGGATCGACCAGCTCTGCCCTCGCGGTTATGAAACTGCACCATTTCAATAAAGGTCGGAAGATTTCGATTCTCTTCCGAAATCGGAGATGTTGCCTCCCATGGGGTTAACCATTCCCGATTCTTCCGTCGCACCGAGAGCCAGGCTCCACGATCTCTTATTCGTAACGGACGTAAAGTTAATTCACCCTCTGCAAGTACCAGGGGCCATTGGTTGCGTGAAACGCGAGCCATGAGAACTAATTAAACCTACGCTCTAGAACAAGTACATCTACTTCTTCGCCAGCGCGTCCACCGCTGGCAGATTCTGGGATCACAATCAGACCCGTTGCATCGGATAAACCAACGAGATCACCTTGATTCTCTATGGCAGTGATGAGTCTGCGGTTGGGATTGTCGGTTGAGAGAATTCCACGAATAAATGAGTGCCGTCCGGTTTCGCTGGCAACATCATTGGTGAGCGTTGCTTTAATTACAGGGCGATGGATGTCATACAAGCCCATCATGTTTCGGATCATCGGACGAATAAAAAGCTCTGTGGAGATGTAAGCAAATATTGGATCACCCGGTAGAGCTACGACTGGAGTTTTATCTGGACCGATAGCTCCAAAAGCATGGCGTCCCGTACCTTCTATAAGCGGAGAGACTTCACGTACCGTTCCGAGTTGAGACAAAACAGAATGAATAAGATCAAAAGATTCATCATGGCTCTCACCGCAAATCACAATGAGATCAGAGCGCACTAGTTTATCTTCAACAATATCTTTGAGCGCCTCAGCTTTCTCCGGAATTGTGTGCACCCGATATCCAACTGCGCCCGCTTCCTTTACTGCCGTGGTTAGCAACCATGAGTTAGTTTCAAATTCGTCTTCGCCATCGCGAAGTGGTGTGCCCGGTTCTACTAAATCATCGCCAACAGAGACCACTACAACTCGGGGCTGGGGACGCGTTGGAAGATGGTCAAGTCCCAACGATGCTGCTAATCCAATCTGAGTGGATCTAATTCGAGAGCCAGATTTCATTACTACTCGTTCACCCGACGTCACATCAAGAGCAAGAGTCGCGCCATGTGCATCAAGCAGCGGCATATCAAATGCTGCAAGTGGCTTGGCTAGCGCCAGTAATTCAGCAGCTAAGTCTGCGACCTTTATCGTTTCGCTCACGCCGCAACCATACTTTGAACCTACGCTATTCCCGTGGATTCAACTAACTCCGTGACGCAAATCAAGTCAGAATTGCGAAAGAGATTTCGCGCAGAGCGAGAGTTTCTTGTTGTTGATTCGAGTTGGGAACATCTGCTGGACGCAAGCGAAGTAAAGAAAGCGCTGGTCGTCGCGAGCTACTTCTCCTATGGAGATGAACCCAATACTCGTGATCTCAATCAAGCGCTCATTTCACTTGGGAAAAAATTACTCTTGCCGCGATTACGAGATGATAAAGATCTCGATTGGATTATCTGGAGTGGAAGAAATGAAGATCTCATCTCCCGAGGTTTAGTTCACGAACCCGTCGGTGATATTTACACCGGAGATATTGATGTCGTGAT
>JAPOJL010000024.1 GCA_029978425.1 Actinomycetota bacterium | reverse complement strand
ATGCGATTTTTGTAGTCTTTGGTCTTGGTTGCTTCCAGTTTAGATTTCTTTATTTGTTCGAACTGATCTTACTTTTGTCTGCGCTTGATCTCACCAATCTCACAACATGTCGGGATATACCGCGTTGGGCAGTTAACGAAGGATCTTCGGGCCACTCTTCGAGTGGTTTCTCCCATGGCAGATTGGCGAGAGCTGAAATCTCTTCGCCTAGACCAGTTATTCGTAAGTGCGCGTTCTGGGTTGCCACTGCTACATTCTTTCAGGCTTTACACTTGAGACATGGCGCGAATTAAACGAGTTTTGAGAAAAGTCACACCAAATTCACCTCAAACGAAAGCAACAGAGGACTTTGGGAAGAAAGGTGCTCCACTTAACACGCAACACCCGTTCTATTTCGGTTTTCTCGCCGCATCTGGAGCTCTCGTCGCCATCACATTTCTGCGCGCATTGCAATCTGCCAGCCAAGTATTTGTCCTGATCATCATCTCTCTCTTCTTGGCAATGGGACTCAACCCTGCGGTTGAAAGTCTGCAATCACGGAAGATGAAACGTGGAGTTGCTGTCTCGATTGTTGTTGCAACTGCACTCGTTGTAATTGTGCTCTTTGCTCTCGTCGTTATTCCGCCAGTCTTTTCCCAGGCAAATGAATTAATTGATGGCGCTCCCCAACTCATTGATTCGCTGAAAAATAATCGAACTATTGCCGAACTCAATACGCAATACGGAGTTATCGATACTCTGCAAAGTAAGTTCCAGAGCTGGGTTTCAGATGGAAAACTTCTCACTGGCGCATTTGGTGGAGTAGTTGGAGTTGGTAGAACTGTTCTCTCTGGAGCATTTTCAACGCTAACGGTCTTAGTTCTAACTCTCTACTTTCTCTCATCACTCCCCTCTGTCACACGAATCTTCTATCGCTTAGCGCCTGCCTCACGTCGTGAGCGCGTCTCCAAAATTGGTGATGCCATCATCTCTCGCGTCGGCGCCTTCGTAGGAAGTCAGGTCTTGATCGCAGCCCTCGCTGCAATTTTTGTCTTCTTCTTATCTCTAGGTCTTGAGCTTCCTTACGCGGCAGCGCTCGGTATGGTGATTCTCTTCGTCGCGCTTATTCCACTTGTGGGACATTTCATTGGCGCAAGCATCGTCATCTTGGTGGCTCTCACTCAATCACCCACAAAAGCTCTCTTAGCTCTCGTGCTTTACACGCTCTATGTTCAGATTGAAAATTACATCATTACCCCACGCATCATGAAGCGCTCACTATCTATTCCAGGGCTCGTCACGATTGTTGCAGCCCTATTGGGAACTTCACTACTCGGACTTGTCGGAGGTCTGCTCGCAGTTCCTATCGCAGCCGCTATCTTGCTAATTATGGATGAAGTGGTTTTCCCCAAGACAGACAACGCATAATTTTTTTCCAAATTCATTATCTCTAATATTCCACGGGAAGTGGAAGTTGAGATGGATTTACAACCTTAACGATTTCAGATAAGACGCGATAGACAAAAGGTTCCCCGACCCATAAATGTTTCCCATCCTGTACCTCTATAAGTTTGATCTGCGGGATTGGCGAAAATTTCTGTCGAGCAGCGTCAGGTTGAAGATAATCATCAAATTCAGGGATGAGTGCAACTACCTCTCGACCATCAGCGGCCCAGAATTCCAAATCGCTCAGTTGAGAATATCGCAGCGGAGGAGATAGAAGAATCAAACCCTCTACTCGTGGGTCTTGCGCATATTTCAGCGCTAAATCAGTACCAAATGACCAGCCTGTGACCCAGAGTTTCTTTACTCCCACCACATCAAAGCAGTAGTTAATCGCAGCAACAACATCTTCCTTTTCACTTACTCCCCCACCAAATTCACCCTCACTCTTACCTTGCTCGCTCTCAGTACCGCGAGTGTTAAAGCGGATCACCGTGATTCCGGCCATCGATGGCAAGCGATTAGCTGCCTTTTTATAAATGTGACTATCCATCATGCCGCCATGAGTCGGGAGCGGATGTAGACACAATAAGCCCACAGATCGGTCGCCACTCTCGGGAGCTGCTACTTCCCCTATAAGTCGCAGGCCATCGGAAGTGAGGAAGGAGATTGGAGAACGCTGCGCCGGCAGAACTGTGCTGGGTCGAATCAACTCTGCCATACCTGTAAGTTTAGTCATTGACCATGAAAACTACGGCGCTGAAAACTTTTGAATCACTCAACCCCGCAACTGGCGAGGTTGTCGGCATTTTTCCTGTCACTACCGCCAAAGAAGTAAATGAGATTGTTGCCCGCGCACAATCGGTATCAGAACGATGGGCCAACCTAAGTTTTCGTAAACGTCTTACTGTCTTGAGAGATTGGGCATCTCTACTTACACGCGAGATTGATAACGCTGCTGATCTCATTCATCGCGAGACTGGTAAGCCACTCAGCGATGCCAAGCTTGAAGTTGCAATATCTATCGAACATATCTCCTGGGCCGCAAAGTTTGCTCCAAAAGTTCTTAGCCCTCAGAATCGACCATCAGGACTTCTGATGTTCAATATGACCTCACAAGTTCAGCGCGTACCGTATGGAGTGGTCGGAATTATTGGTCCTTGGAATTATCCGATGTTTACTCCCATGGGATCCATTGCCTACGCACTCGCTGCTGGAAATACCGTGGTATTCAAACCAAGCGAATACACCCCTGCGATTGGTGCTTGGCTTGGCGAAACTTTTAAGCGCGTTGCTCCATTCTCTGACATTTTTACCGTCATCACAGGAACTCCTGAAACAGGCATAGCACTTACTGAGAGCACGGTCGGGAAGATTTCCTTCACCGGCTCCACACGTACCGCAAAGAAAGTTGCCGCAACCTGTGCAGAGCGAATGACCCCAGTAGTTCTGGAGTGCGGTGGAAAAGATCCAGTTCTTATTGATCGTGATGCTGATATCAAGAAAGCTGCTGAAGTAACCTTGTGGCATGCCATGGCCAATGCCGGGCAATCATGCATTGGCGCAGAACGCGTTTATGTTCACCAGGACGTTGCAGATCAATTCACGCGCACGATTGTTGAGATGGCTTCACAACTCAAACCAGGTTTCGAAGATGGCGCTAACTACGGCCCCGCCACAATGCCTTCTCAATTAAAGATTATTAAGTCCCATATCGATGATGCGGTGAAGCGCGGTGGAGAGTTTCTCCTTGGAGATAAGAATGCGGTGAAGGGCGGTTATGTAGAACCAGTCATCCTTCGCAATGTTCCCGAGGATTCCAAAGCGATGACAGAAGAGACTTTTGGCCCGACACTTGTCATTAATACCGTCCGCCACATGGATGAAGCGGTCGATCTTGCAAATAACACCTCCTATGGACTTGGCGCAGCTGTATGGTCGAAGCGAAATGGTAAGAAAATTGCATCTCTGCTGAAGTGTGGAATGGTTTCAATCAACTCCGCATTCTCTTTTGCGGCTATCGGATCAGTTCCGTTTGGTGGCGTAAAAGACAGTGGTTATGGACGAATCCATGGCGCAGAAGGTCTCTTGGAATTTACCTATCCACGCACCGTTGTAAAAACTCGCTTCAATATTCCGCTTCAATTCACAACGTTCCAGCGCACTGGCTTTGCAGACAAAACAATCATTCACTTAGTTAATCTGCTCCATCGCCGTCGCAGGCGTTAAATATCAGTAGCGCGGAGCGTTCCGCGTTCTTTCAATCCTTGGCTTACGGGCATCTCTCTTATTCCAGCACGCTGTATGCCAGTGGCGCCGTGATTCCACATCATGTTCAATCCAGGCCACAGTGTGCGGGGTCGCCATAGGAATGAGTTGATCACAGCCTGGACATCGATATGGTTTTGTCGAGCTCGAACCGGTAATCCGCCGAACCATATAAATACCTTCGTGATGTTCTTCAATAGTTTCATGGGAAGCGGCTAAATCACGCTCTTCGGGCTTGGCAGCGTTACGCCCATTACGTTTCTTGGGCTTATTTCTCCGCGGACTCACAGGGATATTCTCCCCTACTTACGGCAAGATTGCGCACATGTTCTCGAAGGTCATTTCGATTTCTATCGTGACATTTGCTCTCATTTTTTCCTCGCTCCCATCTGCAAGTGCTTCAGAAGTAAAAGTTGTTGCAAAGAAGACTGCCAAGCCAATTCCATCTCCCTCACCTAAATGGCCTCCCACAGGATTTAAAGGCAAGGATGGCGTTTATGCCAAAGTCCCCACTAGAAAAGAATTGATTGGACTGCTCTCTGCAAAACGCACCTTGCAATCCATCGTAGAAAATTGTGAGGAATTTGCTTGTGGGGCTGTCATTGCAGCAGCTGAGACGGGTTGCGCGTGGTGGGAAGTCAATTCACGAGTCTTCCGCACCAATATTGAAGATCCAAATCCCGAGCAACTTGGCACACTCATCACATATGCAAAAGGCAGCGCAAAGAAGGCGCAAACAACGATATTTCTTATCTCAGAAGAAAAGCTGATACCAGAAGTGTATTTGAGTCAGATAAAAGTCGTCTGTCATCGCAGCGCTACCGATGAACCTAAAAAAGGCAATATCTATACGCCCCTAGCTACTCCATCACCGATTGCGAGCAACTAACGATGCTTGGTGGAATCAATAACGAGCTTTTTCTTACTTCTTTCGCTGGCTTTGCCGTCCTTGGAGTTCTTATCATTCTTCTGCGCTGGGCCTTTTCTCGTGGCCAATCAGTTGTTGAGCGGCCACGGAAAGTTGGCAATGAAGATGAATATGGCATATTGGAAGTAGTGGCAGCCCCCGGTAATTTCATTGAAGGCGAAATGCTCAAACAGAAACTACAAGAGCATGGGATAAAAGCAACGTTGACTCAGACCAGACAAGGTCCAAGGATCTTGGTCTTTCCTAATGAAGTGAAGGCAGCTGCTGCGGTATTACGTACTAAGTAGAAACGTAAGAAAGTAAGTTAGCGATTTTTCCCTGGGACCCAGAGTTGGTCGCCAAGTTCACGATTCTCAAAGCGCGCTAAGACGAAAAGTAGATCCGAAAGACGATTCAGATACTTTGCCGTTAACTTATTTACGCCTTCTCCGAAAGCATGAATAGCTTGCCAGGTACGTCGTTCTGCGCGACGCACAACGGTGCGCGCTACATGGAGATGCGCTGCCGCTGGAGTGCCTGATGGAAGAACAAATGATTTCAAGGGAGCAAGGCTTGCGTTGTAATGGTCAATCTGCTCTTCTAGGTATGAAACTTGTGATTCCAATACTCGAAGCGGTTCGTGAGCAGGAGCATCAACAACCGGAGTACATAAATCCGCACCAACATCAAAGAGATCATTTTGAACGCGGACCAATAACTTGCGGATATCGTCATGAAGATTTGGGATGGCAAGCACTACGCCGATATACGAATTAGCTTCATCGACAGTGGCGTATGCCTCAAGACGTGGGTCATTTTTCGAGGTTCGACTCATATCTCCTAGCGATGTTGTTCCATCATCGCCAGTTTTTGTATAAATTCGAGTCAGATTTACCATGGGGTGAGCCTATTGGAGTCGTTACCATGTAGCCAATTAAGGTAGCCCTCCGCATTACACCGACGAGCCCGAAAGGATCGAGAAACGCTTATGGCAGAGATCCTCTCTCTTGATCGTTTCAGAGTCGTCGGCGGAACTTCGCTCCGTGGTGATGTCACTATTCAAGGTGCAAAGAATTCAGTCCTGAAATTAATGGCGGTCACTCTTCTCGCTCCTGGAAAATCAACGATCCACAATGTTCCTGATATCGCCGATGTTGCAATGATGGCTGACCTTCTCGAGCGGCTCGGTTGCACCATAACTCGTGACATTAGAAATCAAAGTATCTCTATTGATGTTCCTGATAATCCTGGCCACCGTGCCGAATACGAATTAGTACGAAAATTACGAGCATCAATTAATGTTCTTGGACCTCTGGTTGCGCGCATGAAGAGAGCAGAAGTTGCACTTCCTGGTGGCGATGCGATCGGCTCACGAGGATTGGACTTTCATACCAAAGGCCTTGTTGCACTCGGCGCAGAAGCGCATAGCGAACATGGTTACATCATTGCCTCAGCTCCACAGGGATTAAAGGGCGCCACTATCGAATTGGAATTCCCGAGCGTTGGCGCGACGGAGAACATCATGACTGCTGCTGTACTTGCAGCTGGCAGAACAATCCTTGATAACGCAGCACGTGAACCTGACATTGTTGATATCGGAAATTTCCTGATTGCAATGGGCGCAGATATTGAAGGGCTTGGAACACCCACCATCACAATTCGTGGAGTTAGCTCACTTAAGCCAGCCGAGCACACCGCAATCCCCGACCGCATCGTGACAGGTACCTGGGCTTTTGCGGCGGCCATGACACGTGGTGATATCTCAATTCACAGCGCCCGCGCTCAAGATCTTGAGTTGCCATTGGAGAAATTAGTTTCTGCTGGAGCTGTCATTACCGCTATTCCCGATGGAATCAGAGTGAAAATGGATCGCAGGCCAAGTGCGGTCGATGTCGCAACCCTTCCCTACCCCGGTTTTCCCACTGATCTGGAGCCTTTTGTGATCACTCTGAATTCAATCGCCGAAGGTGATGCGCTTGTCACCGAAAATGTTTTTGAAGGGCGATTTATGTTTGTCAATGAACTTCTACGTCTCGGTGCAAAGATTCGAGTCGATGGTCATCACGCATCAATCAGCGGCATTCCTCAACTCTCGTCGGCTCCTGTGATGGCCTCCGATATTCGCGCTGGCGCAGGACTTGTCCTTGCTGGACTTGTGAGCGATGGAGTGACATTTGTGGAAGGCGCTTATCACGTTGATCGTGGCTACCCGAATTTTGCAGAGCAACTTCGTGGACTAGGCGCAGACGTAACGAGAGTTGATTAGCTTTTAGCCGACTGTTACCGCAGTGATGATTCCCGAGCGGACGGAGACCGTCACTCGGTTAGGGCGGTAATCCATGGTCACCGCAAATGGTTCACCATCTCGCTCCCCAACCCGATAAAGCCATCTATTTGCCGCTGCACAAACTTCTGCGCCACTTTCTTTCATTCCGATGAGCTGTAGCGCTCTTGATTCACTTATTTCTTCTTCAGTTTTAAGTGTTTCTGGGCACTGACCTTGGGTTTGACCCACGTTGAGGAATTCACCACGCGTCTCAGTACGTCCAATCGCAAGAACAATTGATGATCGGGCTCTCGACGTTGCAGAAATGGAGTAGATACCTGCCTCACCTTTTTGTGAGAGGCGGGCGAGATAGAAGTAATTCTTTTTTCCGAATGGCTCAAAGAAAGGTGTCCGCTCTTTGATGGGCAAGGAGATTTTCTTTCCCGATGGTGATGTGACGACAACTGAGGGCAATTGCGACTTCTTCAATTTATTTGTCGGGGCTGCATCAACAATGAGATATTCCACGTTGAGCTCGTCGCCCGATTTAAGAGCAAATCGCACATGACGTAGCTCTTTTGCTTTCGTGAAATCCGCATAAACCGCGAAAGAGATAGTTCCGTCGATAAGAATTGGGCTCTTAGATACAGTCTTATGTGAAGAGTTGAGACTCACTGGAAAATGCGCATGCGCAGGTGCACTCGCGCTAAACAATAACGCCAGCGCGACAAGAGAAATTAATTTACTGCGTAGCACTTTCGCCTAGAACTGATACGCGATTGTTTGCGACAGATAAGAAACCACCACTGACATTGAACTCCTCAGTGGAGCCATCTGCGCCCTTAATCGTCACTTTTCCGTCGACAAGCACGCCAAGAAGCGGAGCGTGATCAGGAAGAATTCCGAGATCACCCTCCAAAGTGCGAGCAGAAACCATGGTGGCTTTGCCCGACCAGACTCGCTTCTCTGGCGTTACAAATTCGACGGTAAGGACTTTGTCAGACATTGATTAGCTCTTTGCCAACTCTGCAGCCTTACGTTCGACGTCGTCGAGACCGCCGCACATGAAGAATGCCTGTTCTGGAATATGGTCGTAATCGCCATTTGCGAGCGCATCGAACGCTGCAATGGTTTCGCTGAGCGGAACGAAGGAGCCATCGATTCCAGTGAAGACCTTCGCAACGAAGGTGTTCTGTGAGAGGAAGCGCTGGATACGACGTGCACGACCTACGAGAATGCGATCTTCTTCGGAAAGCTCGTCGATACCAAGAATTGCGATGATGTCTTGAAGATCCTTGTAACGCTGCAAGATCTGCTTGACGCGGTTTGCAACGCGGAAGTGATTCTCGCCGATATAGCGCGGATCAAGGATGCGCGATGTGGAATCAAGTGGATCCACAGCAGGATAGATACCCAACTCTGAAATCGGACGAGACAAAACGGTTGTCGCATCCAAGTGGGTGAATGTTGTGTGCGGAGCTGGGTCAGTGATGTCATCGGCAGGAACATAAATCGCCTGCATTGATGTAATCGAGTGACCGCGAGTTGAGGTAATTCGCTCCTGAAGCACGCCCATTTCATCCGCCAGGGTTGGTTGGTAACCCACCGCTGAAGGCATACGGCCAAGAAGAGTTGATACTTCTGAACCTGCTTGGGTGAAACGGAAGATGTTATCGATGAAGAGAAGAACATCTTGCTTCTGAACATCGCGGAAATACTCCGCCATCGTCAGAGCAGAGAGTGCAACGCGCAGACGCGTTCCGGGTGGCTCATCCATCTGTCCGAAGACCAATGCGGTCTTATTGATAACGCCAGTCTCAGTCATTTCAAGGAACAAGTCGTTACCTTCGCGAGTACGTTCTCCAACGCCGGCGAATACTGAAACACCACCGAAGTTTTCTGCGACGCGATAAATCATCTCCTGGATAAGAACGGTCTTACCAACACCTGCACCACCGAAGAGACCGATCTTTCCACCCTTAACGTATGGAGTAAGTAGATCGATAACTTTGATACCGGTCTCAAACATTTCAGTCTTAGACTCAAGTTGATCGAAATCAGGAGCTGTGCGGTGAATTGGCCAACGTTCTTTCACATCAAGTGAAGAAGTTGGAACATCGAGGGATTCACCGAGGGCATTAAATACGTGTCCCTTGGTGACATCTCCGACTGGAACAGAGATTGCTGCACCTGTGTCACGTACTTCTACGCCGCGGACCATTCCGTCAGTTGGTTGCATCGAAATCGCGCGCACGAGGTTATCGCCAATGTGTTGGGCGACTTCAAGTGTCAGCTTACGTTGCTCACCACCGAGTGTTACATCGACGTTTAACGCGTTGAAGATCGCAGGCATCGAATCCGATGGGAATTCGATATCAACGACCGGTCCAATCACGCGTGCTACGCGTCCGGTTGCTGTCTTAGTTGTCATCATTCGCTCCCTGCGCTTGCTGAGGCGAGCGCGTCTGCGCCGCCGACGATTTCACTGATTTCTTGCGTAATTTCGGCCTGACGGGCCGCGTTTGCAAGTCTGGTCAACGACTTGATTAATTCATCAGCGTTGTCAGTCGCTGATTTCATCGCACGACGACGCGCTGCATGTTCGGACGCTGCCGATTGCAGTAGCGCGTTATAGACGCGAGATTCGATATAGCGTGGAAGAAGCGCGTTGAGAACTTCTCCAGCATTTGGTTCGAATTCATACATAGGTAGTAATCCAGCAGGAGCTGGACC
>JAPOJL010000023.1 GCA_029978425.1 Actinomycetota bacterium | reverse complement strand
TCAGCCCTCATCAGAAAAGTATTCCTCGTGGTTACAACGCTTCTCATTCTGCGCTTGGCCTATGACACCTTCCTGCGAGGTTAATTTCTCGGGTATCCTGCGCTCCCACAACTAAACAACAACTAAATAAGTAGGTCGAATGATGTCACTTGTAAATAACCTCACAGAATTACTCACCCCTGCAGTTACACAAGCAGGTTTTGTCTTAGAAGAAGTCACTGTCACTCCTGTTGGAAAACGTCGCTTAGTGGCTGTTGTTGTGGACTGTGAAGATCGAAATCCATCACTTGATGAAGTAACAGTTGTGTCGAAGGAAGTTTCTGCAATTCTTGATAACTACACGCAAATGGGTGAGATGCCATTCACTCTCGAAGTTACAACTCCAGGAATCGATCGCCCATTAACTTTAGGACGCCATTGGAAGAAAAACATCGGCCGTCTGGTGAAAATCACTCCAAAAACAGGAGAGAAGTACATCGGAAGAATTGCCTCAGTCAAAGATAACGCTGTCACAATTGAAATTAAGGGCAAAGAGAGCGAGATCTCTTTTGCGGAGATCTCCCGCGCCCAGATTGAAGTGGAATTCAATCGTAAGGAAGTGAAGTAGCGATGAACGTAGATATGAAAGTTCTAGAAGCTCTCACGATCGATCGCGATATACCACTTGATCGACTTATTACTGCAATTGAGATTGCGGTAAAGACTGCGTATAACGAGATGGAAGGTGCTAAGCCTTTTGCTCATGCAAAACTGGATCGAGTTACTGGCGAGATCAAGATTCTTATTCCGGTATTTGGGCCAGATGGAGAGAAGATCGATGAGGTCACAGATGAGCCAGCTGGATTCTCTCGAATCGCTTCTTCAACAGCGCGCAAAATCATCAAAGAGAAGATGCGCGAATCAAAAGATCTTGAAATTGTTGGTGAGTTCAGCGCATCGGTCGGGGACATTGTCTCCGGCGTTATCCAACAAGGTCGCGATCACCGTATGGTTTACATCGATTTAGGTCGCGTCGAAGGAAAAATTCATCCTCACGAACAAGTTCCAGGTGAGATCTACAATCATGGCGATCGCATTAAATGCTTTGTCGTTGAAGTAAAACAGGGCCAGAAAGGTCCTGAAGTTCTTCTCTCACGGAGCCATCCTGCGTTAGTGAAACAACTTTTTGCTCTTGAAGTTCCAGAAATAAGAGATCGCGTAGTTGAAATTATGGGAGTCGCGCGCGAAGCCGGACATCGCACCAAGATTGCAGTTCGCGCTCACCGCGCTGGTGTAAGTCCTAAAGGCGCTCTCATTGGTCCGATGGGTGCGCGCGCTCGTGCAGTCATGGATGAATTACATGGCGAGAAGATAGATATTGTTGATTGGTCAGAAGATCCTGCTGAGTATGTTGGAAATGCACTGGCTCCTGCTCGAGTTTCTAAAGTTGACGTTGTGAATATTGATACGCGATCTGCAAAGGTTGTCGTGCCTGACTATCAACTTTCTTTAGCGATAGGTAAGGACGGTCAGAACGCTCGCCTTGCCGCTCGCCTCACGGGTTGGCGCATCGACATACATTCTGATGGCGCTCCCGCAGCAGGCGAGGCCCCTGAAGTTTCGTGAATTAAGACCCCTAGAGGTATGGTTGCGGAGTGAGGATTTACCTCACAAAGTTAGAAGCGAAAGCTAGGTCTAAGGCAATGGCACTCAAATGAGCACTACACAATCATGAGTAGGTCAATTTAGGCTTCGCGTTTTATAAGTAAACGTGGGGCCACAAAAGGAGAAAAGTGGCAAAGGTCCGCGTTTACGAATTAGCAAAAGATGTTGGAATGGATAGCAAGGATGTCCTTGCAAAACTCCAAGAGATGGGCGAGTTTGTTCGCTCTGCATCTTCAACAGTCGAACCACCAGTCGTTCGAAAGTTCCTAGAAAAATTCCCACCAGTAGCAAAACCTGCTGCTGAAGAGAAGCCTGCAAAGAAGGCTCCTGCCAAGAAAGCTGCTGCTAAAAAAGCTGCTGTAGATAAAGCTCCCGCAGAAGCTGCCGTTGAGTCACCTGCGATTCCTGAAACTCCGGTTACTCCTCCCGTTTCGAAACCTACAACTCCTGCTGTCACGCAAGTTCCACAAACTCCTCCAGCTAGACCATCAAATATTCCTTCTCCAATCCCACAACGTCCTGGAAATAATCCATTTGGAACTCCAAATGCGCCACGTCCACCGCGTCCACAAGCGCGTCCTGGAAATAATCCATTTGGAACTTCCGGTGGTCCACGTCCACCAAGACCGCAAGGCGCAGGCGGTGCACCGCAGCGTCCGGGCGCTCCGCGCGGTGGAAATATGGCAGGACCTCGTCCTGGTTCTGTTCGTCCAGGTTTTGCAGCGCGACCACAACAACGTCCCGATGGTTCACAACGACCACAAGGTGGCCAAGGTGGACAAGGTGGAAGATTTGGTGGCGCACCATCATCTTCTCCGTATCGCACACAAGGTGGACCACAACGTCCCGGTGGCGCTGGTGGAAAACCAGGTGGTGGTGGATTTGCTCCCGGTAGACCAGGACAACGTCCCGGTGGCGCTGGGGGAGCATTTGGAAAGAATGCTGGTAAGAAAAAGAATTACAAGAGTAAGAAAACACGTCGCGAAGAGATCGACAATATGCAAGCCCCCACACTTGGTGGCGCTGTTGTCCCACGCGGCGATGGAAATACTCCAATTAAGTTACGTCGCGGCGCCTCACTCGCGGATTTCGCTGAAAAAATCGGTGCAGATCCCGCAGCGCTGGTCTCTGTTCTCTTCCATCTAGGAGAAATGGTTACTGCTACACAATCCGTTGATGAAGACACACTTCATGTTCTTGGTGGCGAATTTGGTTACAAAATCACTGTCGTCTCTCCAGAAGATGAAGACCGTGAAATCTTGGAAGAGTTTGATATCAATCTCGAGCAGGAATTATCTGAAGTTAATCCGGATGAATTAAGCATTCGCCCACCAGTTGTCACAGTTATGGGCCACGTTGATCACGGTAAAACTCGCTTACTTGATGCAATTCGCCAGACCGAAGTTGTTAAGGGTGAAGCGGGCGGAATCACTCAGCACATTGGCGCCTATCAAATTCACCATGATCATGATGGCATCAACCGTGCAATCACCTTTATTGATACCCCAGGTCACGAAGCCTTCACCGCTATGCGTGCCCGTGGTGCCAAAGTCACTGATATCGCTGTTCTCGTTGTTGCTGCCGATGATGGCGTGATGCCACAAACTATTGAAGCGCTAAACCATGCTCAGGCTGCCAGCGTTCCCATCGTTGTTGCGGTCAATAAGGTTGATAAAGAAGGAGCAAACCCTGCCAAGATTCGTCAGCAACTTACTGAGTACAACTTGGTCGCTGAAGAATATGGTGGAGATACGCTCTTTGTTGATGTCTCAGCCACAAAGGGAACCGGTATCGATCAACTTATCGAATCAATTCTTCTCACTGCCGATGCTGCAATTGATCTTCGTGCGATTCACGATGATGATGCGCGCGGCGTTGCAATCGAAGCCCACCTCGATCGTGGTCGTGGACCGGTAGCAACAGTTCTTGTCCAACGTGGAACTCTCAGCGTTGGTGATGCCATTGTCGCAGGAAGCGCTTTTGGTCGCGTGCGCGCGATGATGGATGAGTTTGGGCATGCAGTGGAAATCGCTGGTCCATCACGTCCAGTTCAAGTACTTGGTTTCACATCTGTTCCAAGCGCTGGTGATAGTTTCATTGTTGCTCCTGATGACCGTACTGCGCGCCAAATCGCGGAGAAACGTCAAGCAGGAGAGCGCCATGCTGCTCTTGCAAAGGCGCGTAAGAAAGTTTCCTTGGAAGACTTCCTCGAGAAATCTAAGGTCACCACACTTAATCTCATCTTGAAGGGTGACGTGAGCGGTTCAGTCGAAGCGCTCGAAGATGCTCTTATCCAACTCGATGTCGGAACTGAAGTAGATCTCCGCGTTATTCACCGTGGCGTCGGCGCTATCACCAAGAGCGATGTCACCTTAGCTTCTGCATCAGGAGCTGTGATTGTCGGCTTCAACGTCAAACCTGAAGCGCACACAGCAATCTTTGCTGATGAAGAAGGCGTTGAAGTTCGCTTCTATTCGGTGATCTATAAAGCAATTGAAGAGATCGAAGCAGCTCTCAAGGGACTTCTCAAACCTGAATTCGAAGAAGCCACAATCGGAACTGCTGAAGTTCGTGAAATCTTCAAGTCCAGCAAGTTCGGAACTATCGCAGGTTCGATGGTCTCCACTGGAATCATTAAGCGCAATGCAAAGGTCCGCGTTCTTCGTGATGGAGTTGTCGTAGGTGACAACCTCACCGTTGAATCGCTGAAGCGCTTTAAAGATGATGCCACTGAAGTCCGCGAAGGTTTTGAGTGCGGTATCGGTGTTGGATCCTTCAAAGATCTCCGGATTGGAGATGTCTTCGAAGTATTTGAGATGCGAGAGAAGAAGCGGGCATAAATCATGGGAAAGTCGCACCGCGCAGCAAAGGTTGCCGATCGCATCAAGGTCGTCATTGCTTCTGCGCTCGAATCTAAAGTCAAAGACCCGCGCCTGGGTTTTGTGACGATTACTGATGTGCGAGTAACTGGTGATTTACAACAAGCTTCGATTTTCTACACAGTTCTTGGTGATGACGAAGCTCGCGAAAACTCTGCAAAAGCCCTCGAAAGTGCAAAAGGGTTGTTACGTACTGAAGTAGGTCGCGAACTTGGAACACGTATCACTCCATCTTTAGCTTTCTTTGCTGATGCGCTATCTGAAACGGCACGCAATTTTGAGGATCTCCTTGATCAGGTTCGCAAGCATGATGAAGAGATTGCTCATCTCCGTGATACCGCCCAACCCATTAGCGGTTCAGATCCCTATCGAGCACCTCGTATCCGCGAAACAGAATGACGGTAAATCACGGGTTTGTTGTTATTGATAAACCCTCAGGTATCACAAGCCATGATGTTGTTGCCCAGCTTCGCAAGAAGCTCGGTACGAAGCGCGTAGGGCATGCAGGAACTCTTGATCCGATGGCAACCGGAGTGCTTGTGCTTGGAATAAATAACGCAACGAAGTTTCTCCAATACATCACCGATGGCAAAAAGCGTTATCTTGCAACAATTCGACTAGGACAAAGTACGACGACCGATGACAAAGAAGGCCAAGTCATCTCAACAAGCGACACTTCAAAAGTATCCGAAAGTGAGATACGAGATTTACTTGCCAAACAAGTCGGAACTATCATGCAAGTCCCAAGTAAAGTTTCAGCAATCAAGATTGGTGGCGAGCGCGCATATGATTTAGTGCGCCAAGGAAAAGAAGTTGATATCCCGGCTCGCGAAGTCACTATTCATTCACTAGCGATTCTTGGAATAAGAGATGAAGATTTCATCGACGTCGATATAGATGTGGAGTGTTCCGCAGGTACTTACATCCGTTCGATTGCACGCGACCTAGGAGAATCCTTGGGGGTTGGAGGTCATCTCATATCTTTAAGGCGAACAGAGGTCTCACCATTTACTCTCGCCGATTGCAGCGCTATTGATAACCCTGAAGTTCGTCCGCTTACAGAAAGTATTGCTGCAGTGATGCCAATCCGACATATCGATCTACAAGAAATGCAAGAACTCTCTTTTGGTCGATCTCTCACAAAATCAGAGTTTTCGGGAGTAGGAGTTGCGATTGGACCGAATGGTGATGCGGTAGCAATTCTCGAGAATCGAGAGTATGGCGCCCAACCTCTAACAGTTTTCAATTCATGAAAGAATGTGCGCACGATGAGATTCATTCCTGACATAACATGGCATGGAGCGCCTATACATTGCGCCGCCGTTGCTATCGGGATTTTTGATGGCGTCCATCAAGGCCACCAAGCGATACTTAATGAAGGAATAAAGGCCGGACTTCCAGTCATTGCTGTAACTTTCGATCCACATCCCACCGCAGTTTTTGCTCCCGATCGCACCCCAACGAAGTTATTGACCATCAAGAATCGCGTCCATCAACTAGCAACTCACGGAGCATCTACCGTTGCGGTCATAAAGTTCACCGAAGAATTCTCCAAGCTATCGCCTCAAGAATTTATCGACCAAGTTCTTGTTCCAATCTTTGAACCACAAATCGTAATTGTTGGAGAGAACTTCACCTTCGGAGCCAAAGCTGCTGGAGATGTGAAATTCTTAGCAGAGAACTCTCCATTTAAAGTTAAGGCGATGCCACTTCAAACCCAGGGTGACATCACAGTTTCGTCAACTCGAATTCGCGAAGCAATTCGCGCCGGGAATATTGAAATCGCAAATCAACTTCTGACTCGTCCACACCAACTTGTGGGACCTGTGATACATGGTGAGAAGCGCGGTAGAACTATTGGCTATCCGACTGCAAATATTGGTTTGGGAGCCGATGCCACAATTCCATCAGATGGTGTTTACGCTGGCTGGTTAAGCGTCGGAAACCACAAGTGGCCTGCTGCAATATCAATCGGAACGAATCCAACTTTTGATGGCGTTCGTGGCCGACAAGTTGAAGCATATGCACTCGATCGTGATGATTTAGATTTATATGATCAAGAGGCAACAGTAGATTTTGGCTGGAGATTACGAGACACCATCAAATTCGGTGGCCTCGATGATCTATTAGTACAGATGAAGATTGATTGCGATGAAGCTCGGAAATTGACTCATTCTCACGCGTGATTTCCTCTCGATTTTAGATATATAAGCCGCGCTGGTAGATTTCAGCCCTCAAGCGAGAAAGCGTGCGCTCGTGCGTAAGACCGAGGGCCCTCGTGAAAGATGTAAAGGAAGTTAGACCATGGCATTAACACCTGCCGAAAAGAAAGAAATCATCACCAAGTTTGGCGCCTCTGCATCAGACACAGGAAGCCCCGAAGCACAGGTTGCACTTCTCTCTAAGAGAATTGAACAAGTAACTGAGCACCTACAGACCAACCAACATGATCACCACAACCGTCGTGGTCTATTGCTCCTCGTAGGTCGCCGTCGCAGAATTTTGCAATACCTTGCAAAGACAGATATCGCTCGTTATCGCGCGATCATCGACAAACTCGGCATCCGCCGCTAGTTTGCTGAACAATTAAATAAATACCCAGCGCAGCACCAGACGATTGGTCCTCGGTGGTGGCTTACGGATCTATACAAGAACGCCGTGGGCTTCGATCGAAGATCCATTCTCTGCCAGTGCGCTGGTGATAGAGAATAGGAGAGACCCATGGAGGGTCAAGACGTTAAGTCTGCCGTTGCAACAATTGACAACGGAAAATTTGGAAAACGAGAGATTCGTTTTGAAACCGGCCGCCTAGCGCGCCAAGCTGCAGGAACTGCAGTTGTATACCTTGATGATGAATCGATGTTGCTCTCAGCAACGACCGCTTCAAAGTCACCACGCGATCAATTCGACTTCTTCCCATTAACGGTAGATGTTGAAGAGCGTATGTACGCCGTAGGAAAGATTCCAGGATCATTCTTCCGCCGCGAAGGTCGTCCATCAGAAGATGCGATTCTGACCTGTCGCCTTATCGATCGCCCACTTCGTCCATCCTTTATTAAGGGTCTACGTAACGAAGTACAGATTGTTGTGACTGTCATGGCACTCAATCCAGACCATATGTATGACGTTGTTGCTATCAATGCAGCTTCGATGTCAACACAATTAGCAGGACTTCCATTCTCAGGTCCGATTGGTGGCGTGCGCGTTGCACTCATCGATGGACAATGGGTGGCATTCCCTAATCACAGCGATCTGGAGCGCGCCGTATTCGATATGGTCGTTGCTGGTCGCATTGCTGGCGATGATGTTGCGATCATGATGGTCGAAGCTGAAGCCACAGTAAAAACCATTGGACTTATTGCTGGTGGCGCTGCTGCTCCAACAGAAGAGATTGTTGGCCAGGGCCTTGATGCTGCAAAGCCATTTATTCGCACGCTATGCGAAGCACAACTTGAGCTTGCAAAGGTTGCGGCTAAGCCGACCGCTGAATTCCCAGTCTTCCTTGATTACCAAGCTGATGCTTTCGAAGCGGTAGAAAAAGCTGCTAAAGCTGATCTGGCAAAAGCGCTCACAATTTCTGGAAAGCAAGAACGCGAAACAGAAATCGATCGCATCTCCGCATCAGTCAATGAATCACTTGCTGCTTCATTTGAAGGTCGCGAAAAAGAGATTCCTGCTGCATTCCGCTCTCTTACTAAGAAGCTCGTTCGCCAGCGTGTATTACGCGACAAGATTCGTATCGATGGTCGCGGACTTCGCGATATCCGTCCATTGACCGCAGAAGTTGAAGTTGTCCCACGCGTACACGGCTCTGCAATCTTCGAACGTGGCGAAACTCAGATTTTGGGAATCACCACTCTCAATATGCTCAAGATGGAACAACAACTTGATACGTTGAATCCTGAAGACCATAAGCGTTATATGCATAACTACAACTTCCCGCCATACTCCACAGGCGAGACTGGTCGCGTAGGTTCTCCGAAGCGCCGCGAGATTGGCCATGGCGCACTTGCAGAACGCGCTCTCTTGCCAGTTCTTCCAGCGCGTGAAGAGTTCCCTTATGCAATTCGCCAAGTATCTGAAGCTCTTGGATCCAATGGTTCAACATCAATGGGTTCAGTGTGTGCTTCAACGCTCTCGCTCCTCAATGCTGGTGTTCCTTTGAAGGCGCCGGTTGCGGGTATCGCAATGGGTCTCATCTCTGACGATGTTGATGGAAAGACAGAATATGTAGCTCTTACTGACATCCTCGGTGCTGAAGATGCATTCGGTGATATGGACTTCAAGGTCGCCGGAACAAAAGATTTCGTGACTGCGCTCCAGCTCGATACAAAACTCGATGGAATCCCAGCCAGCGTTCTTGCTGCTGCGCTCCACCAAGCGAAAGAAGCGCGCCTAGCGATTCTTAATGTTATGAATGATGCAATCGATCGTCCGGATGATATGAATCCGCTCGCTCCACGCATCATCTCCATCAAGATTCCAGTCGATCAAATTGGAGCGGTGATTGGTCCTAAGGGCAAAGTCATCAACCAAATCCAAGAAGAGACTGGCGCAGAAATCTCAATTGAAGATGACGGCACAATCTTTATCGGAGCCACCAACGGCACCGCTGCTGATGCTGCTAAAGCACAGATTCTTGGAATTGCAGATCCAAAACTTCCAGAAGTAGGAGAGCGCTACAACGGAACTGTTGTAAAGCTTGCAACATTTGGAGCATTCGTAAATCTTCTTCCTGGCAAAGATGGACTCCTTCACGTCTCACAGATTCGCAAGATGCATGGAGGAAAGCGCATCGAGAATCTCGAAGATGTTATGAAGGTGGGCGACAAGGTAAATGTTGAGATCGGTGAGATTGACCCAAAGGGCAAGCTCTCACTCATCCCAGTCCTTGAAGATGGCGCCGCATCTGATTCAGCAAGCGAGTAACTCTTAACTTATGACTGTACGTAATACCGTTCTTCCGAGCGGTCTTCGTATTGTCACGGAAGAAATTCCTGGAGTCCGCTCAGCCGCTTACGGAATCTGGGTCAATGTTGGCTCACGTGATGAATCCACCAAAGTTGCTGGCGCATCTCACTTCTTAGAGCATCTGCTTTTCAAAGGTACTAAGACTCGTAGCGCCCTTGATATCTCATCATCGATTGAAGCCGTCGGTGGTGAAATGAACGCGTTTACCTCGAAGGAATACACCTGCTTCTATGCACGTGTGATCGATAACGATTTACCGCTTGCTATCGATGTTATTTCTGATCTCATCACCTCCTCAGTCGCCCGTCCTGAAGATGTTGATGCAGAACGCAAGGTAGTTTTAGAAGAAATCTCCATGCGTGATGATGACCCTTCAGACCTCGTGCACGAACTCTTCGCAGAAACTTTTTATGGAGATACAACACTTGGCCGACCAATTCTGGGAACCACCCAATCCATCAATGAATAGCACTCCATTAAGGTGATCAGTCTCGTGCTGCAG
>JAPOJL010000022.1 GCA_029978425.1 Actinomycetota bacterium | reverse complement strand
AGCTGCAGGTATTGCCAAAATTGCAGATACTCCAGGGACTAATCCCAGTGGCGCTGTGATTGCCATAAACGCAATCGCATATGAAAGTCCACGAAGTAGCGCCCAAGTGATTTCTCCGAGCGCAACATCTAGTGGCCCAAGTGGAGTTGCGAGCATGCCTTGGTAGAGCTTGCTCTCGTTGAGTTTGAAGAAGACATTCCATGTAGAGTCGTAAATCGCGCCATTCATAGCGCTCGTGGCGAGCAAACCTGGGGCGATGAAGACGGTGTAATCGATTGTCTTACCACCGAAATCGATATTTCCAATAAGTTCACCCATACCGTAGCCGAAAGCCAGTAGATAAAGAACTGGTTCGACAAAACCTGTGGCGATGGGAACCCAGGTCGAAGATCGAAGTGCGATAAGTGAACGCTCAATGATGGCGCGAGCGCGTCCAGCATAAAGTTGGTGGCCAACACGATTCGCACGTGCATCAGCGATCTGAACGGCGTTGCTCATTTAGTTAGCCTCACAGTGAATGTGCGATTTGCAATTGCAAACCCGGTGGCAAGCATGGCTGCGAGATATGCGAAATGTATAAATATCATCGATGCGCTAATCGAATAACCATAAGAAAAATAACGTCCCAATTCAGTTGCGTGCCAGAGCGGTGATATCCAACCGATAGGTTGAAGGAATCTCGGCATGCTTTCCAACGGGAAAAAGGTTCCCGAAAAGAGAAACATCGGCATTATTACTAGGCGTCCAAGAATCGTCATGAAGTAATCGTCGTTCTTCACCTTTGCGGTGATTCCCATAATGATTGCCGCGAACGCTCCTGCTGCAAACATAGTTACCGGAATGACATCCCATGATTGGGAAATCGTGACGATTCCAAAGGCAACTAACAAGATCCAATAACAGATTACGGTAAAGGCAACCCGGATCATTGCTGCGATAAATACCCCCAGCGCAATTTGAGGTCCAGTAATGGGAGTTGCATTCATGGCGTAAAAAAGTTTGCGCCATTTGAAACCTTCCATCACGGGAAACATTGCTTCATCCATAGCGCCTGTGAGGGCTGCGCTCGCTAGAAGTGCTGGGGCTATGAAAGTTATATATTCAACGCCTCCAGTTCCTGATGTTCCAGAATTCTCATTTACCAATACGCCAATTCCAATTCCAATAGCAACGAGATAGAAGAGCGGATTACCAATCGCGACAATGGCGATAATGCCTTTCCATTTCATCATCTGAGAGATGCGCGCTTCGGCGATGTACGCAGCTCCTATGCTGCGAATCTTGGCGACGTTAATTCCAGAGTTCATCTTTACTCAATCAGAGATCGGCCGGTCAATCTCAAGAAGACATCTTCAAGAGAGCTACGACGGACCAAGGATGTAGTGGGGTGTAACTTCTTGGCGACAATCTCTTCGAGAAGCGCTTCGCCATCTTCGACATACATCAAGATGCGATCAGGCAACTCTTCGATGCGATCGCACATAGATCGCAAGATTGGAGCTACTTCTTTATTCCGCTCAGAACCAAAACGGACTTCCAAAACTTCCTTAGTGGAGTAAGTCTTGATGAGTTCGAGGGGCGAGCCTTCAGCCATGATTCGGCCTTTATCCATCACCACAAGACGGTCGCAGAGCTGTTCCGCTTCATCCATAAAGTGAGTTGTTAGAACTAGCGTGACTCCAGTCTCTTTTAAGCGGAATAGACGATCCCACAAGATATGTCGCGCTTGTGGGTCAAGACCAGTCGTTGGTTCATCTAGCATCAGAATGTCTGGCTCACTAATCAATGCACGCGCAATTGTTAAGCGACGTTTCATGCCTCCACTCAAGGCATCAACTTTTGAATTTCGTTTCTCTTCAAGTTGTGCAAACTCAAGCAGCTCTTCGATTTTTCCGCGGATAAATTTCTTACTCAATCCAAAGTAGCGACCATAGATAAAGAGATTCTCGGCAACTGTTAATTCGCCATCCAAATTATCTTGTTGAGGGACAACGCCAAGGTGAGCGCGGATTTGGGGGCCATGCTCTTCAGGATCGCGATCGAGAATCGTGATGGTTCCAGAAGTTCGTTGTGAAGTGGCGGCGATGATGCGCATCGTCGTGGATTTGCCAGCTCCGTTAGGGCCAAGAAGTCCAAAGGATTCTCCCTTGGCTACATCAAAGTCGATGGCATCTACCGCAGTGAAGTCACCGTACTTCTTGGTCAATCCACGCGCACTTATTAGCGATTCGGGCATTGATTTATCTTATCGCGTTGACAGGTCTATAGTTTCCCTACGTGCGGTTACTACATCAACCAAATCACGATCTCACTTACGACGATGTTTTTATGATTCCGTCGCGCTCCAATGTAACGAGCCGTATGGATGTAGATCTATACACCACCGATAAGACTGGCGCCACAATTCCTCTTGTCGTAGCAAATATGACTGCGATTTCTGGACGTCGTATGGCAGAAACGGTTGCGCGACGCGGTGGCCTCACTGTTATTCCCCAAGACATTCCACTTCCTGTGGTTTCAGAAGTTATTTCCTGGATGAAATCACGCCATATTCTTTTTGATACACCTATTACATTGGAAGCCCACCAAACAGTTGCTGATGCGGCATCACTCATTCATAAGCGTGCTCATGGCGCAATCGTGGTCGTAGAAAATAGCAAGCCACTCGGAATTGTGATGGAAGAAGATTGGGAGGGCGTTGATCGATTCACCCAAGTTCATCGCATAATGTCAAAAGATTTGATGGTGATTCCCGATACCGTTAACGCTCGAGAAGCTTTTGATTTGCTCCACGAAAAAAATCGTCGCTTAGCTCCAGTCGTCAATGCTTCTGGAAATCTTGTCGGGATAATTACTAAGACGGGTGCGCTTCGTGCAACTTTGTATCAACCAGCGCTCGATCGCCAAGGAAAATTAAGAATTGCGGCCGCGGTTGGCGTCAATGGTGATGTGAAGGCAAAAGCGGAAGGTTTGATCAAAGCAGGAATAGATATCCTTGTCGTTGATACCGCTCACGGCCATCAAGAGAAGATGATTGAAGCGCTCAAACTCATTCGCTCACTAAATCCGCAAATTCCTATCGTTGCTGGAAATGTTGTTACAGCTGAGGGTGTACGTGACTTGGTTGCAGCAGGCGCAGACATTATTAAGGTGGGCGTAGGGCCAGGTGCGATGTGTACAACTCGCATGCAAACCGGAGTAGGGCGCCCACAATTTTCAGCAGTCATGGAATGTGCTGCTGAAGCCAAAAAACTTGGGAAACATATTTGGGCCGATGGCGGAGTGCGCCATCCACGCGATGTTGCCCTTGCCCTTGCTGCCGGTGCATCGTCGGTGATGATTGGTTCGTGGTTTGCAGGTACTTATGAATCACCGAGTGATTTACGAGTCGATTCTTCAGGCAAGCTTTATAAAGAGTCTTTTGGAATGGCTTCAGCACGCGCCGTAGCGGCTCGCACTTCAAGTGAAGATGCATTTGAGCGCGCTCGTAAGGGAATTTATGAAGAAGGAATCTCAACATCGCGCATGTATCTCGATCCAATTCGCCCCGGTGTTGAAGATTTAATTGATGAAATTATTGCGGGGCTTCGATCTTCTTGCGCATATGCTGGAGCAAAGAACCTCGATGAATTTTCAGAGAAAGCAGTTGTGGGGATTCAATCAGCTGCAGGTTATGCCGAAGGTCGCCCACTTCATACTTCGTGGGGCAAGTAAAACTACGCTTCGCGCGCGTATTTAGAGGCAAAAATAAGTAAGTACGAGAAAGCTGCGATTAATAAAAGGGTCCAACGCAATTCAATTACATCTGCAATAAATCCAATGAGCGGTGGACCGATAACGAACCCGAAGTAAGAAACCCCCGAAACTTTAGCGACCGCTTCTGAGGGCGCTATCACTCCTGAATAATTCTTCGTGGCAAGAGTTCCGGCAGCGCTAAACATCAATGGGATTACTACAGATAATCCAATGCCGAGCAAGAACCACGAAACCATGATTGCAGGAATTCCGCCAACGACGAGTCCAACAGTGAGGCCGGTTCCTGAGATGATTCCGCCCGATGCAATAACTAGAGAAGCACCGAATTTGTGCGCCAAGGAATCACCAGAGAAACGACCGATGATCATTGCAGTACAGAAAACAATGTAAGGCAGAGTGGATATAAATGGCGTTGCACCAAATGCATCGCGTGCAAGAACTCCACCCCAATCTCCTGCGGCGCCCTCACTAATAGCAGCAAAAAGGCCAAAGAAACCAAGAATCCAGAAGATAAATGGATGCTTAGCTCGCGGTCCTGTAGAGAAGTCATGTTTATCTACATCAGCAGGTAGATAGAGAGGTCGCACCACAAAAGCCGCAATCATATAAATGAGGAATAACCCAAACGATTGATTAAGTGGCGTTACTTCCCATTGCGAGAAGAGCCCGCCAAGAATTCCTCCGATGAGCGTTCCCACAGAGAACATGCCATGAAAGACGCTCATCAAACGTCGTCCCGCCCGTTGTTCGACGAGAACGGCATGAGCATTCATAGCAACGTCTTGGGTGGCAAGAGAGAATCCAAGTAAGAACAAACTGAGCCAGAACCATTGCAGATTAAGCAAGAGTCCAACTAATACACACGAGAAAGCCAGAGCAATGGTGGCCCAGAAAACCACCGGCTTACTTCCAAATTTTGCAGAATTTTTTCCAGCGGGTTTCAACGCAACAAAGACACCTATTGAGACGAAGAGGAGAGAGGTTCCTAATGTTCCATTGGAGATCTCAAGAATTCTCTTGAAATCTGGAATACGCGCAACGAAAGTTCCCGCGGTAAAGCCATTGACGATAAATGTGATGGTGACCGCAAGGCGCGCACGGCGGAGTGTGAGTTCCATAAGTTGCGAAGTCTACCCAGCGAGTGTTGAATTTCCATTAAGGTTTTTTTCAGAAAACAATGATTAGGTAACAGACATGAGAACTATTTCCAGTTTTAGCAAGATCATGATTGGTTTCGTGATGGGCGCTGTCGTAGCCGGCGGCGTTGCTGTTGCCGTAACTCCAGATTTACCTCCAACCAAAGTATGCGTTGATAATCGAACTAAAGCTCTCTACGCCTCAACGGATGGCAGCTGTTCTAAGACCCGAACCTTGATGGAGGTGGTCGGCAAAGGCGTGGATGTGCAAACTATCGCCTCTGCAGTATCGCCTTCCGTCGTTTCAATCGCAGTTTCATCTCTGGCAGGAAGCGGAACTGGATCAGGCGTTATTTATAAGACCAGTGCAAGCTCCTCCTTCATCATCACCAATAACCATGTGATTTCAACCGCCGCCCAAAGCGGCACTATTCGCGTAGAACTTAATAACGGTGATTTCGAAAACGCTTCTATCGTAGGTCGAGATACAACATATGATCTTGCAGTTTTAAAAATCAATCGTGGCAATCTCAAAGCCATTGCCGTAGGAAATTCCAGCAAGCTCATCATCGGTGAGCCTGTCGTTGCATTTGGTTCCCCACTTGGTTTATCTGGAACCGTTACGAGCGGAATTGTTTCTGCGCTCAATCGTCCTGTCACTACAGGAAGCACGGGTGCTGAGTCCTTCATTGATGCGATTCAAACTGATGCCGCTATTAATCCTGGAAATTCAGGTGGCCCACTTGTTGATGCCGCAGGTGCTCTCGTAGGAATCAACTCTGCGATTGCAACGCTCAGCTCCGGTGCAAGTGGATCAATTGGATTAGGTTTCTCAATTCCAATAAATCAGGCAAAACGAGTTGCAGATGAAATTATCGCAACCGGAAAGTCATCACGACCATTCTTGGGGATTAATTTTGATACTTCATATACCGGAGTAGGCGCTCGAATTCTGCGCGTTGTCGAAGGCGAAGCGGCTGCTAAGGCAGGAATTCCTGCTGGCGCAACAATTCGTGAAATTGATGGCAAGAAAATCAATGATTTGATTACTGCAATCGTTCGCATTCGCGCTTATGCTCCAGGTGACACTGTGAAGATCACCGTTGATATGCCAAGCGGAGGACCGAAGACCTTTACGGTTGTGCTTGGTAAAGCTGACTCTCAGTAGTGTCGCGAATATTGAGCCGCTAGCGCGATAACTTCCTGCTAGGTTATGGCGCACTGCAGCGCCGCAGATTCGTGAAGGGAGTACTGCGTTGGCCGATGAACACAACGATGATGATGTAAATGACGAGATCATTACGGAAGAAATGTTGTGGGAACGAATACCTGAAACCCAAGGTGTCGATCGAGCAAGCACGTACTACGAATTAAGTGCGCGAATCTATGCACGTGGCCAATACGATGAAGCGCTAGCGCTGGCTGAAACCGCGCGAGACATTTACTCTGAACTTGGTTCTGCCGCCCCAACCGAAGGTTTAGCCCAGGCTTATTCAGCAATTGGCTACAACCTCAACCAACTCAAGCGCATGAGCGAAGCCGCAACTGCAATGAGTAAGGCTGTTGAGTTGCTCCGCGAAAACAAATCTCCTATGGCGCTCGAACTTGCCTGCACCCTCGGTGAATGGTGGTTTAGTTCTAAAGAATTCCAGAACACGATTGAATGCATGGAGGAATGCGCCCGCGAGCATCTCATCGATGGAAACGAACTTGGTGCCGCCACAGATTTCCATCTCATTGGTTGCGCTTATCGGGAATTAAAGAAGTATGACGATGCGCTCGAAGCATTCTATGAAGCGCGGAAATACTTTAAGACCGCTCGCGAAGTAATTCATGTTGCGCGCTGCGACCAGAAAATTGCACATTGCTATACCGAACTCGGAGATGCTGAATCAGCTTTAGCGGCGGCACAAAAAGCAGTCGATGTCTTCACCACCGCCCACGATCACCGCCGGCTCACTTATGCATCATTCGAACTCGGCAAAGCCCAAGTTCTCTCAGGAGAAGTAGATGAAGGGCTCAATACCCTTGAGCGGGTCCTTGATATTGCCGCAGATGCAGAGCCAAAAGACTTCGAATTTATCGTCGCAATCGAGCGTCGTATCGCTGAGATTCTGCACACTCAAGGTCGCTCTGAAGAAGCGATCGAGATTGAACGCCGTATCGCCTCTATCTCTGAAATTCTTGAAGATTAATCTGAGAATTATCTAAATTGTGGCGCTTCCCGATCTCTCACACCTTAAAGATCGTGAGACGTTAATTATCACGATGGTTTGTTACGGCAATATCTGTCGTTCACCGATGGCTGCAGCTGTCTTACACAATAAGGTAAAAGAAATTGATAAACCAAAAATTGTGGTTGACTCCGCCGGAACTTCTCATTGGCATGTAGGACAAGGACCAAATCCTCCTTCTAAGCGCACCTGGGAAAAAGCCGGCTATTCCTTTAATCACATCGCTTCGCAATTTAATTATTCACGTCTCGTTGCGGCAGATCTAGTTTTAGTAATGGATGATCACAATTATCAAGAAGTATCGAAATATGTCACCAGCGATGAAGAAGAACAGAAGATTTTTTATTTGCGACAATTCGATCCAACAAATCCTGAATCACTTGAAGTCCCCGACCCTTATTCACTCCCAGATGAAGCATTTGAAAATGTATTGGTGATGGTAGAAAAAGCAACAGATGGGTTAATTCAACAACTACTGAGGTAAGTGCTGCATCGCCCAGGCATACATAGCAATTGCACCTGCCGCTGAGGCGTTCATCGAACGTGTGGAACCGTATTGTGAAATTGCAAGTACTTGTTCACATACGGCGACTGCTTCATCGGACATCCCCGCGCCTTCCTGGCCCAAAAAAAGAACGCAATCGCGGGGGAATTTTGCGCTTTCAATCGGGGTAGAAACATCGACATTATCAATCCCGACAATTACCACTTTGTTCTCATCGCACCATGCTTTGAAATCAGCCACCGTAGGATGATGAATAACCGTTAAGTACTTATCGGTGACCATTGCTCCGCGACGGTTCCAGTCGCGTTTTCCAACGATATGAACACTGGAAACATTGAAAGCATTTGCAGTTCTCACAATCGAACCGATATTGAGGTCATGTTGCCAATTCTCAATCGCCACTCTTAGTGGATGACGCTTAGTGTTGAGATCAGCAACGATTGCTTCAACTTTCCAATAACGGTACTTGTCGAGAACATTTCGCCGATCACCATTTTCCAGAAGTTCTGGATCAAAATGTTCGCCAACGGGCCATGGTTTGGGATATGGACCAACTCCGACAACGGGATAGAACTCTCCCGGACCAATTTCGGCGGGAGGAAGACTCATAACTTTGCTACCAACTTCTTAGCTTCATCAATAATTGCAGCTTCATGAGACTTGAGTTCGTGGCCCGGGTAATCATTTCCGTGCGCAAATGGATCAGGGAGTTTTGTTACGCCAGAAAGTTCCTGCATAACAAAGAGTCCACAGAATGGTGCGTATGTAGCGTTATAACCACCTTCGTGGGTCATCATCAATTTTCCACCACACACTTCATCGGCAATATTCATTAACTTACGAGTTAGTGATTTATAACCTTCAGCTGTTACCAACATTCGACCAAGCGGATCGAAAACGGAGGAATCAAAACCTGAAGCTACGCAGATGATGTCCGGATTGAATTTACGTATCGCAGGAATTACTACTTCATCAAAAGCGTAGTAATAGCCACCATGTCCCGTACCTGGAGGAAGTGGGATATTGATATTTGTCCCAACACCAACGACGTCAACATCGCCAGTATCGTGCGGATAAAGCCGGTTCTGATGTAAAGAAATAGTCAGGATATTTGGATCGTTAAGGAAGATTGATTCAGTTCCGTTGCCATGGTGGACATCCCAATCGACCACAGCCACACGAAGTTTTTCACCATGGGTTTTCTTTGCAACACCAATCGCAACGGCCATATTTGAGAAAATGCAATAACCCATACCGCGTTCGCGTATTGCATGGTGTCCAGGTGGGCGGATTAATGCGTAGCCGTTATTCACTTCACCACTTAATACTGATTCGAATAATTCAATTGCACCGCCGGCTGCCATTGCTGCGATCTCATATCCGCCACGTGCAAAGGGCGTGGTGAGATCACCTCCATCTCCACCTAAACGCGTGGCTGATTCTTTCTTTATGCGCTCAATATGTTCTTTAGTGTGAACGGTCTCCAATTCAGTTTCACTAGCTTTTCGTGCAGGTACGCGCACAAGATGATCAATAAGGCCAGATACAACGATGAGTTCGTGAATTCTTTTCTTTGATTCTGGATGCTCATAATTCATATATGGCTGGAGCCCAGCACCTGGATCTGAGGGCATATCGCCAACAAAAGTTCCCGTATCGTGCCAGCCAAAAATCTCGTGATAGACATACCCGGTGCGCATAGAGCGAAGCCTAAAGGGAATTTGGTTACCTGCCTACATCGCACTCGGACTGGTGTGGGGTTGCTCGTTTCTCTTTATCAAACAAGGCTTAACGTTCTTAACGCCATTTGGAGTCGCTTTTGGTCGGTGCGCTCTTGGCGCACTTACTTTGACGATCTATCTCAAGATACGAAAACGCAATCTTCCAACCGATCCGAAAATCTGGTTCAAGCTATGGGTCGTTTCCTTGCTACTTAATTCCATCCCAGGCGTCTTGTTCGCACAAGCACAAACAGAAGTCACTTCTATCTTGGCCGGAATCATCAACGCCACAACTCCTTTGATGACACTGCTTGTCATGCTAATTATCTTTCGTGATGAAAAAATAACGGCTAACCAAATCTTCGGATTGATCATCGGTGCGATAGGTATCGCGACGGTGTTTGGGATATGGAATGGCGTTGGAAGTAATCCAGTATGGGCAATATTGATGTTACTTGCAGCAGTCTTCTGTTATGGACTTTCCTTTCCATTTTCGAAACGTTATGTGATTCCACTACAACTTCCATCAGAAGTTCTTGCTGCTACCCAACTCATCATGGCGACAGTGACACTTGTTCCTTTCTATCTTATTGATGGGATTGCTGAGGATGACTACCGCGTCATCCCACTTCTGTCGATGTTGGCGTTAGGAATCTTTGGCAGCGGATTTGCTTACATCTGGAACTTCCAAGTAATCAAAGGGGCGGGAAGTGCCGTTGCATCTACTGTCACCTATATAACCCCACTCGTGGCTGTAATG
>JAPOJL010000021.1 GCA_029978425.1 Actinomycetota bacterium | reverse complement strand
ATAGGAATATTGGGCACGAGAGGAGTGAGGTAGTCGGACGCCTGCTTGTTGGAAAGAGCGCATCGTTAGACCAGAGCAATCCCACTTGATTGGACCAGCTGCACCCCACACATAACTGTCACCAATCTGTTGCACTGCGAAACGAAGCGCTACGCCAGCTCGCCCAGAAACAGCATTAGCCAGTTTTGCCTGTTCAATGGAGTATTTGCGTCGTTCTTCTTCATCCATCGCCTGCAGCTTGAGTAAGCGCTCGCGATCTTCTTTTTCAAGTTTTGCCAGCAACTTCTCAGCCTGCGCCAACTTCTTCTCTACTTGAGCGGCTTGGGCGCGGTAACGCGCTTCAGCAGCTTGAACCAATTTCAACTTATCAGCCACGGTGAGAGTTGTTGCATCGAGTCGCTGCTTTGCGGTTGCAAACTTACGGAGCTCGATCGCTTGCTTTCGCGTGACATTTTCAAGCGAACCGGCAGCCGAGAGATAGAGTGAAGGATCGGATGAGAAGAGTAGTTCGAGCCCCTCGCCAAGGCCTGTGGATTTATATCGAGCGATTGCGATTGCAGCGAGAGATTTCTTGATTGATTCAACGCTCTGACGTTGAACATCTGCTTGTTGCTGGACGGATGAGAGTTGTTTCTTCAATTTTGCGAGTTGGATTTTGGCAGCTTGGGCATTCTCTCCAGCTTCTGCGGCATCTTCTTGGAGTTGTTCAACTTGCGCGCGCACCGCGCGTAAATCGGTATTCGGCGCAGCGTGGGATGCTGGAAGCAAAGTGATTGCCAGGGTCAAGGCCAGAAGGGAGAAACTGAGATTGCGCAGGGCTCGTTTCAGCGCCTTCGAGAGAATCATCGGTTTAGGCTAACTGCGGAGACACAGAAACCTCAACCTGAGAGCGCTTCGGAATCCTGTGAATTCGAGATTTTTACCTCGTGGTGAGCGTAACGCAGGGGCGGAACCATTCCTCGTGAGGCGAGGAGGTCAATTACTCGAGACTCTTCAGCCCCAATCTCAGAACTGGCTGAGGCAGAGGTCCGCGGTGCTTCAATAAATACAGAGACCACGCAATCTTTACATGCGATATCTCTCATCACGCAGTTTTCGCAATCAATAATCATTGCTCCACGATAGAACTCCCCGCTGACATTTCATGGGGGCGGTAGCGTGAGCGCCATGGCAGACGCATCAGCGAATGAGAAGGCCTCTTCCACTCGCGTAATTGCCAATCTTGTCGTCGCCGCAAATGGCGCTACCACCATGGCAGGTCGATCAGCGCCGCTGAGTTCGGCCAGCGATCGCCAGCGCTTTCATCAGATTCGCTCCAAAGCCCGCTCTATTGCTATCGGTGGCAACACTTACCGGAGCGAGCTATATGGAAAAACAAAACTTCCAGTCCTGGTGGCGACTCGACAAGTTCCCCACGAACGAGAGAGTGAAGGTCTCGTTCACTTTCTGAATAACTCTCCAGCGGAAGTCATTGGAATAGCCCTCGCCGAATATGGTGAGCCGGTCTTGGTGGAAGGTGGAGTGAATTTCCTCCGACCACTTATCGAGCAGAGATTAATTGATACTTTTTATATAACTCGATCAAAAAATTCAGGTGATGGGAATTTTCTTGACCGCTCTTTACTCGACACTAATTATGAACTTACTGATTCTGAAAGTCTTGAAGAAAATGACTTTGAAGTGTGGCTGCCTAGAAAGCAGCAATCAATATAACGCCACTAAGCGCAGCTGCAATGCCCACGTACTGGACTGGCTGCAGCCGTTCATGAAGAAATTTATAAGCTAACAAAATTGTCACAATTGGAAATAGCGAACCGAAAACCATCGCAATGGAGACAAGGCCTTTTGTTGTGGCGACACCAAGCAAGAAGTTAGCGAGGAAATCAGCGACTCCAATGAAAATTAGTAGTGGAATCTGTGCCTTTCCAAAACCACCGAGCGTTCTATAACGCAGTGCGAGAATCACGCAGACCGTTACTGAAGCGCAACGCATCGCGGTCATTGTGTGCAGTGAATCAGTCTCAGATCCAATCGCAATAAAGGTCAGCGCCGTTCCGAAACCAAGCGCTGCAATAACTGCGTAGAGAAGAGGACGAATGGGGAGTCCATTCTTAACTTCGGGACCGCTAGCCATGAAAGCGCCGGCAATTGCAATGATGATTCCCGCTGTTTGTGCACCCGTGGGACGCTCGCCTTGGGATAAAGCAAAAATCAACGGAATAAGTACGGAGAGAGAGCTAATGGGCGAGACAACTCCCATGCGTCCTGTTGCAAGCCCGGTGTAGAAAGCGGTTAATCCGATAAAGCCCGCTATTCCTGCAATCACTCCTGGGATGAAATAGCCATCAAAAGCGAGAGTGGGCGCGATGAAATCGCTAGCCAAAAAGATCGCCAAGAGACCAAAGAGAAGTCCGAAGGTTTGTGATACGCCCGTGACTGCCAGCGCTTTGAATCGCTTAGAAAGATTCCCTGCAAGATAGTCAGCTGTTCCCCACAGCACGCTAGAGAGAAGAGCGAGCAGCGAACCCATTTGGCAAGATTATCGGCAAGTGTGGATTTCTTCTGCTTCTATCTCTGCTCGCGCCTCCCGCTTACTCAATTCACCCTCTTCTACCCTTAGACCGTGGCAAATCCAACAGACTTCTTTCATGCCTTTGTTGCAGAAATGAAATCCTTTTCGCCACGCCCTGAAATTTCACTGGAAGAGATTCCTGCTCCACAACGTTTAGCGCCCTTTGCTTATGCAGTCTCAGCCGATCTCGCCGACCTCTCCCATCCGACAAACGGAGATGATGTAGAAGATATTGCAACGGGGCGATTTGTCTTACTCCATGACCCAGCTGGCCAGGAAACGTGGGAAGGTAATTTTCGTTGTGTAACTTTTGTTCGCTCTGCTTTAGAAACTGAGATGGAAGCAGATCCATTACTTCCCGATGTTGGCTGGTCGTGGTTTATCGATGCCCTCAATAACAGTGGCGCTGATTATGTTGCTCCTAGTGGAACTGTCACACGAGTTATGAGCGCTTCCTTTGGACAGCTATCAACTTACGATGAATCCTCAGAGATTGAAGTGCGAGCTTCCTGGACTCCAACTAATCCGCAACAACTTCTGAAGCATGTAACGGCCTGGCTTGAACTTATGGCCAGCGCAGCAGGTTTGGCTCCCTTGCCTGATGGCGTGAGCTCACTGCCCTTACGGCGATAGAAAAAGTCGATAGAAAAAAGAAGGCGCCGAAAATTTCTGACGAAGTTAAAGTCCTGAAGGCTCTGCACGTTCCGGAACAAGGAACACCGCCCGTCATCACTGATGACGCTGCTCTCCGTAACTGCATCTCTGACCTGTCCCGTGGCCACGGCCCCATTGCAATTGATGCCGAGAGAGCTTCAGGCTTTCGCTACAGCTCGCGGGCATATCTCATTCAAATTTTCAGACGTAATGGCGGGCTCCATCTCATTGATCCCATCGCAGTTGCACAATCGGTACATATTGCCGAACTCAACAAAGCTATATCGGATAGCGAAGTTGTCATTCACGCCAGCACGCAAGATCTGGCCTGTTTACGAGATTTCGGAATTGAACCTGCAATCCTTTTTGATACCGAATTAGGCGCAAGAATCGCAGGATGTGCTCGCGTTGGCTTAGGTGCGCTCTGCGAATCGCTTCTTGGAATAACCCTCGCCAAGGAACACTCGGCAGTTGATTGGTCCATTCGCCCACTGCAACAAGAATGGTTGGATTATGCAGCTCTTGATGTGGCTGTACTTTTAGATCTTCGCGACAAAGTTTCTGAACTCCTTGAACAACAAGAAAAATTGCAGTGGGCGCAACAAGATTTTGCTGCAATTCTGAAAGCTCCACCGAATCCACCTCGCAAAGATCCTTGGCGTAGAACATCGGGAATGCATGAAATTAAATCTAGATATCAGATGGCAATCATCCGTGAATTGTGGTCAGTGCGAGATGTAATTGCCAAAGAGATTGATTTAGCCCCAGGTCGCCTGCTCTCCGATGCGGTCATCATCGCGCTCGCTAAATCACAGATCAAAAGTGTTGCTGACATTATGAAACTTCCGGAAGCCAAGGGGCGAATTCGTAATGACATCCAGAAGAGTTATCTAGAGATGTGGTTAGAGACATTTCTTCGTGCATCATCACTACCTGAATCTGAATGGCCTCAACTTCGCAGCAAGAGCGATTCTTTGCCACCTGTGAAAATATGGAAGATAAAGTTTCCCTTGGCTTACGCCCATGTCTCACATGCCAAGGCTCGACTTCAGGTGATCGCTGAAGAACTCTCCATTCCCTTGGAGAATCTGATCTCCCCTGAACTAGTTCGAAAAATTTCATTCGATGGCGGTGCAGAGAGAAATTATGAGATGTCTCGCTCCCTTACCCAAAAAATTGAAACTCAACTTCGGCTCAATGGCGCTCGCGAGTGGCAGATTGAAAAATGCGCTGAATCATTGGCGCTTTCCTTGTGCGAAACAGAACCTCCAGCAATTCCTGAGTCTCCCGCAGAAAGCGAGAGCCCCAATGGAGAGGCCCCTGAAGGTGAAATTCACGCCTAAAGCGTGACTCGAATTACGCAACATTGGAGTTGCGAAAATACCCCTCCCAGGTTTACCCTCACGCCATGCTCAGTAGCTTTCTCATTGCACTCCGTGAAGGACTTGAGGCCGCTCTCATCATTGGCATCTTGGTCGCTTATGTAGTCAAAACGAATCGCCGCTTCCTCCTAACCCCCATATGGGTTGGGGTAAGTGTTGCCCTGGCACTAAGCATCGCCTTAGGCGGTTTTCTTGGATTTACCTCTGCCGAGCTCTCTGAAAGAGGCGAACAATTCTTCGCTGGTACCACCTCCTTTGTCGCAGTCGCCCTTGTCACCTGGATGGTCTTTTGGATGAAACGTACAGCTCGTGCGCTGCGCGAAGAGCTTCACCAAAAAGTAGAAACTGCTGCGATGGTCGGCCCTATGGCGCTGGCATCTGCCGCTTTCTTCGCAGTTGCGCGCGAAGGTCTTGAAACGGCTCTCTTCGTTTACACAAACTTTCAAGCTGTGGGCTCAAAGGCCCCTGCCACAATCGGCCTCGTTTCTGGCCTCGTGCTAGCGGTCTTCTTGGGATACGCAATTTATCGTCGAGCTATTCAGATCAATCTTTCCAAGTTCTTTACCGTCACAGGCGTGGCGCTCATTATCGTCGCCGCAGGGGTTCTTTCTTACGGCATTCACGAATTCCAGGAACTTGGTTGGTTGCCTGGTGAAGAGTCGTATGCATGGGATGTCACTTCCTGGCTAGCCCCAGATTCAATTCTTGCTTCACTTCTTGCTGGAACTATTGGGTTCGATACCACGATGTCCTGGCTCCAGCTGGTTGTGTGGGGTGCATATATTGGTGGCGCCCTATGGCTTTATCTCAAGCCAGCAAAATCTCAAAGCCCCATTCTCTCCGCAAAATAAAAGGTATTTCCTAACCCTGATTTCCTAATAGGTTACTGACGAGTAACCTAGCGGCATGAATACTGCCACTGCCTCTACCAATGTCGTTCTTGTCGACGCCGTCCGCTCTCCGTTTGGGAAAGCTGGAAGTCTGTACTCCGGAACTCGTGCTGATGACATCATCGTGCGATGCATTCGAGGTTTACTCGAGCGCAATCCGCAAGTTAAGCCAAGCGATGTTGATGATGTTGCGATTGCAGCAGCAACACAATTTGGCGATCAGGGAATGAACATTGGTCGCAGCGCAACACTTCTGGCTGGTCTTCCCAACACAGTTCCTGGATACTCCATTGATCGTTGGTGCGCAGGTGCGATGACATCTGTAACAACACTTGCCGGTTCAATTGCTATGGGCGCATATGACATCGCCATTGCAGGAGGCGTTGAACATATGGGAAATCATCCAATGGGCGAAGGAATGGATCCGAATCCTCGTTATCTTGCAGAGAGATTAGTTGATACTGATGCGCTATCTATGGGAAATACCGCGGAACGTCTCCACGATAAATTGCCACATCTCACTAAAGAACGCGCAGATAAATACGCGCTTGCTTCACAACAGAAAACAGCGGCTGCATATGCCTCCGGAAAGATTCAACCAAATTTGATTCCCGTTGCAGTGCGCTCTGCCGAACAAGGATGGGGCGTTGCAACTGTTGATGAACCACCTCGTCCCGGCACAACGATTGAAGCGCTCGCCGCTTTGAAAACTCCATTCCGACCTGCTGGACGCGTTACTGCTGGAAATGCAGCAGGTCTCAATGATGGCGCCACTGCCGCTCTCCTCGCCAGTGAGAAGAAGGCGAAAGAGCTCGGATTAGCTCCCAAAGCAAAACTTGTCACTTTTGCCTTCGCTGGAGTTGAACCAGAAATCATGGGCTATGGACCGGTTCCCTCAACGCTCAAGGCGCTAGAAAAATCAGGCCTTTCCATTAGCGATATTGGCCTCTTTGAAATCAATGAAGCTTTCGCAATTCAAGTTCTCTCATTCTTGGATTACTTTGGAATCGCTGATGATGATCCCCGCGTCAATATCTATGGCGGCGCAATTGCGGTGGGCCATCCACTTGCCTCCTCCGGAATCCGTTTGATGCTTAATTTGGCAGAAGGATTTAAAGAGCGTCCCGATGTCCGATACGGAATCACCACAATGTGTATTGGACTTGGCATGGGTGGCACCGTCATCTGGGAAAACCCTCACTACAACGGTAAGGCGGCATAACTCATGGCTGACATTACAACTCCTGCTGGCGCGCCCGAAGAAGTAGTTACTAAAGCATTTGTCCGCGAGATTGATCTATCCGCCTTTGGCGCAACAGGAACTCTCGCACTCATCACTATTGATAACGGTCTTGATCACACGCGTCCGAATACCCTCGGCCCTAAATCTCTCCAGGAACTCGATAATGCAATAACTCAAGCTGAAAATTCTTCAGCGGTGGCAATTGCTATAACCGGTAAGCCATTTATCTTTGCAGCAGGTGCCGATTTATCTGGACTTCCCTTTGTGACTGAAAAGAGTCAATCGCTTGCGATTGGAAAACTTGGCCATGATATTTTCAAAAGACTTGGCCGCAGTAAGAAAACAACTTTTGCCTTCATTAATGGATTGGCACTGGGTGGCGGACTAGAAGTTGGATTGCATTGCAATTATCGAACGATGGCATCAACTGCGATGACCGCGCTTCCAGAATGCTTCCTTGGAATCGTTCCTGGTTGGGGTGGAGCCACGATTCTTCCCAAACTCATAGGCCCAGAAAGAGCAGTTCAAGTCATCATCCTTAACGCTTTGAATAACAACACCATGATGAAAGCAAAAGATGCACATGCTCTTGGTGTGATTGATGCAGTCTATGAACCTGCCGATTTCCTCGAGAAGTCAGTTGCTTTCGCCGCTCGCATCATCTCCGGTAAAGAAAAAATTGCGCGACAGGATTACACCAGCGATGTTGCCTCATGGGATAAGGCGATTGCCACCGGAAAAGCGGCTATCGCGAAGAAGTATGGTGGCGCAGATATAGAAGCTCCGCGCCGCGCTCTTGAACTCATTTATGCAGCGCGTACCAATACCCTCGATCAAGGTTTTGATGCGGAAGATGAAATCCTGGCAAATCTTGTGATGGGCAATCCGCTCCGCGCATCGCTCTATGCATTCAATCTGATTCAGAAGAAGCGTAAGAAGGTCGAAGGTGCACCGAAGCCCGCCCTTGCTCGCAAAGTAACCAAAGTAGGAATTGTTGGCGCTGGATTGATGGCCTCACAACTCGCGCTCCTCATGGTCCGTAACCTCAAAGTTCCTGTCGTGATGACAGATCTTGATCAGGCCCGTGTTGAAAAAGGTGTGGCATGGGTACATGCTGAAATTGCCAAGTTAGTGGAGAAGAAGCGACTTAACGAAGAAGCTGGTCGCCGACTCTCACTCCTTGTCACAGGTTCTGTCGATCAATCGGTATTCGCCGGCGCAGATTTCATTATTGAAGCTGTCTTTGAAGAACTCTCCATCAAGCAGAAGCTCTTTAAAGATCTCGAAGCGATTATCTCTCCGGAATGTGTTCTCGCCACAAACACTTCGTCTCTCTCGGTAGAGAAAATGGGCGAAGGGCTCAAGAATCCAGAGCGGGTTGTTGGATTCCACTTCTTCAATCCAGTAGCTGTCATGCCACTTCTTGAGGTAGCGCGTACCTCTAAAACTGATGATGCAACAACGGCAACAGCAATTAATGTTGGTAAAGAACTAAAGAAGACCATGATCATCTGCAAGGATGCACCTGGCTTTGTTGTAAATCGACTCTTAACCCGATTTATGGGTGAAGTTACTGATGCAATGGATGAGGGCACTCCTGCCGATGTTGCTGACAACGCACTTCGTCCGCTTGGCTTCCCGATGTCGCCATTTGAACTCTTTGGACTTGTTGGACCTGGTGTTGCACTTCATGTCTCCAAGACACTCAATGCAAATCTCGGCCCGCGCTATCGAGTCTCCCCTACTGTGCAACGTCTCGTTGATCAAGGCGTGAAGACTTTCTACGTCAAAGATGAATCAGGAAAATTGGCACCTAACCCTGAAGCCGTCGCTCTTATTGAAAAGGGCACAAAATCTTCGACTTCCGATGAAGTACGTATGCGTGCGCTGAAGGCGCTTGCCGAAGAAGCGCGCATGATGCTCGATGAGGGCGTTGTGGCAACTCCAGCCGAAATCGATCTATGTATGTTGTTGGGTGCGGGATGGCCGATGCATCTCGGCGGAATCTTGCCTTACTTGGATCGTGAGGGAATTAGTGAAGCGGTTTGCGGTCAGCGTTTTCATCCGCATGGAGTTGCATCGCTTCCTGCTTAACTCCATCTGATGCCCAGCCCACAAGCTGACGCGTAACATTTTGGACGGTAATTCCTAAATCTTCCAAGATTTCTTGACGCTTGGAGTGCTCAATGAACTCCAATGGAACGCCGATGGAATGAAGTGGAATCTCTAAACTATTCTCGCGGAAAATTTCTGAGATAGTGCTGGCAATACCACCATGCTTGATTCCATCTTCTAACACCACAACTCGTTTATATCGTCGCGCTAGAGCTATGAGAGACGCGGCGGGCAATGGCTTTACCCAACGCGGATCGATGACCGTGACGCCTACTCCCTCGCGATAAGCCTGGGCAGCAGCATCAACTGCAACAGATGCCATCGCACCAATACTTACTAACAAGATATCTGCGCTCTCGCCGCGATAGAGAATATCGACGCCATCTCTCCGTTCGAAAGCGGGAATTTCTTTAGCAACTGCGCCCTTAGGGAAGCGAAGGATTGAAGGCGCATCAGAAATCGCGATGCACTCACGGAGTAACTCACGCAACCTCACGCTATCACGTGGCGCTGCTACATGGGCGGTTGGAATGATTCCAGTAAGAGCAAGATCCCAGATACCGTGGTGTGAAGGACCATCATCTCCCGTTATGCCTGCTCGATCGAGAATAAAAGTAACTCCAGCTTTGTGGAGCGCAACATCTAGAAGTAATTGGTCAAATGCACGATTCAAAAATGTTGAATACACAGCAACAACAGGATGCAGGCCCGTATAAGCCATACCTGCTGCCGATGTTGTGGCATGTTGTTCGGCAATTCCAACATCAAAGGTGCGCTCTGGGAATTCTCTCTGGAATTTATCGAGCCCTGTGGGTCCTAGCATCGCAGCTGTTATCGCCACTACATCTTTACGCTCTCGCCCAATTTCCACGAGGGATTCCGAGAAGATATTGGTCCATGACGGTCCACCTTTGCTGAGTGGCTCTCCTGTTTCTGGATCGACAACGCCAACAGCATGAAATTTCTCGGCTTCATCCTGAATGGCAGGCGCATGACCACGACCTTTTTCAGTAATGGCATGTACGAGCACTGGGCCTTCAAATTTCTTCGCCTGCAGTAAAGCTTTCTCCAGAGCAGTGATGTCATGGCCATCGACTGGTCCTAAGTACTTCAAACCTAGATCTTCAAACATGCCTTGTGGGGCGACAATATCTTTGATGCCTTTTTTCATGCCGTGCAAAGTTTCATAAATCGGTTGACCCACGACTGGGGTTCTCTCCAAAACTCCTTTGCCCCAATCTAAGAATTTTTCATAACCCTTCGTTGCTCGAAGGGTTGAAAGATACGTGGCAACGCCGCCAATCGTTGGCGAATAAGAACGCTCGTTATCATTAACAACAATCACTAGACGTAAATTCTCTGAGGCTGCGATGTTATTGAGCGCTTCCCACGCCATTCCACCCGTGAGCGACCCATCGCCAACAACGGCCACAACAGTGCGCTCTGTGTCGCCTTGAATCATGAAACCACGAGCAATTCCATCGGCCCAAGAAAGAGCGGTGGAAGCATGCGAATTCTCAATTACATCGTGTGCGCTTTCACTTCGGTTTGGATAGCCAGCGATGCCGCCTCGTTGGCGGAGCTTCTCAAAACCATCAACACGACCGGTAAGAATCTTATGGACATAACTTTGGTGGCCGGTATCGAAGACGACAACATCACGTGGCGATTCAAAGACTCGGTGAATAGCGATTGTTAACTCAACTATTCCTAAATTTGGTCCAAGGTGACCGCCAGATTTAGAGACTTTCT
>JAPOJL010000020.1 GCA_029978425.1 Actinomycetota bacterium | reverse complement strand
GAGAAAGATTATTCATGACACCCATCCAGAAGTTTCGATCATCTCACTTCTTAAGGCTTGACATATGGCTGAGCTGATTTATTACTGCGGCACCATGGATAGTGGGAAGTCCACTCTTGCACTTCAGACCGCACATAACCACGAAAGTCGTGGCCGCGCAGGCTTGCTTTTCACCAATCGCGATCGAGCTGGCGCAGGAAAGATCTCCTCAAGATTGGGATTAACATCAGAGGCGCTTGAAGTCTCCGAAGAGATGGATCTTCATAAATTTGTAGTCGACCAACTCTCGACTGGTCGGCGTATTGATTACGTCATCTGTGACGAAGCTCAGTTCTATGCGCCCTCACAAATTGAGCAACTGGCTCGGATTGCTGACGGCCTCGGAATCGATGTTTATGCCTTTGGCATCTTGACTGATTTCCGAACGAAACTCTTTCCTGGTTCAGCTCGCCTTGTTGAATTGGCGGATCGAGTTCATACCTTGCAAGTAGAGGCGCTCTGTTGGTGCGGAGAACGCGCTACTCATAACGCCCGAACCATAGGCGGCGTCATGGGGACGGAAGGTGAACAGGTTGTCGTGGGAGACACAAACGCAGCAAGCGAAGTTGCTTATGAAGTTCTCTGCCGTCGCCACCATATGCGAAAAGTCACTGCGAGAAATTCTGGCGCTGCACACCAATCCATCGATCCGTTACCCTTTAATTAGGCCATGACTAAAACTCGAGGTTATGCAGCCCTTGCTGCGCGCGCAGATTTAACTCCTTTTGAATTTGAAAGACGTGCACTTCGCGATACCGACGTTGGATTCACAATCGATTTTGCTGGCATCTGTCACTCGGATATCCACCAAGTCCGCGAAGAATGGGGTCCAGCTTTGTTCCCGATGGTTCCGGGTCATGAAATTGTTGGAACGGTGACCGGAGTTGGTTCGAAAGTAACCTCGTTCAAGGTTGGCGACAGCATTGGAGTCGGCGTCTTCATCGACTCTTGCCGCAAATGTGCCAACTGCGTGAAAGGTCTTCAGCAATATTGTCTTGAAGGAATGACAGGAACATATAACGATTATGAGAGAAATTCTCAAACCATCGCATTTGGTGGATATTCCAATTACTTTGTTATCGAAGAAAGTTACGCGGTAAAAGTTCCCTCCAATCTTGACCCTGCGGGCGTTGCGCCATTGTTATGCGCTGGTATCACTCTGTACTCCCCCATTAAACATTGGAAAGTTGGGCCAACTTCAAAAGTGGCGGTGATGGGACTAGGTGGTCTCGGTCATATGGGCGTTAAGTTTGCTGCAGCTCTCGGTGCGGAAGTTACGGTCTTTTCACATTCCGCTCATAAGGAAGCTGATGCGAAAGCTATGGGAGCAGCTCATTTTGTTGTGACCAATGGCGATGATTGGCATAAACCGCTGCGTAAGAAATTTGATCTTATTCTGAACACAGTGAGCGCAGATCTAGATTTAGATCCATATCTATCTACCTTGGCAACCGATGGAACGCTGGTCATTATTGGACTTCCTGGAAAGCCTTACGCCATTAACGCTGGAACGATGCTCGATGGCCGTCGTTCTATTGCCGGATCAATGATTGGCGGCATGCCCGAATTGCAAGAAATGCTGGATTTCTGTGGAGCAAAAAATATCGTCAGCGATGTTGAAGTAATTAAAGCTGACTACATAAATCAAGCCTACGAACGTACGGTAGCAAGCGACGTGAAATACCGCTTTGTTATTGATGCCTCGTCTTTTTAAAGGTAACTAATCCCTAAAGCTAGCAGCGGTGCTACAGCGAGAGCTGGCAATAGATTCCCGATCGCGATCTGCTTGATATTCAGTAGTTTAAATGCAATACCAAGCAGCAAAATTCCACCTGTCGCAGTCATCGCGCTCACTTGGTAATCAGAGAGAATTGAACCCAACGCAAATCCGATACCAGTCCAAGCAAACTGGTAAACGCCAACCGGAAGAGCGGAGACTGCGACTCCCCAGCCGAGCGCGGCAGCAAAAGCGATGGAAGCAAAAAAATCCAAAGTGCTCTTGAGAACAAGCTGATCTATGCCTGTAGACATGCCATCGCTAATACTTCCTAGAATTGCGAGTGGTCCGATAGCAAAGATCAAAGATGCAGTAACAAATCCTTCAACGAAGGGTGATTCTCCACGTGCATCGAAACGCCTTTTTAAACGTACTCCAAGTCCTTCAAGTTTGGCTTCAATATTTAAAGTAGAGCCAATGAGGCCGCCTATAAGGAGCGAACCAAGCACGACCATGATGGGCCAACCTTCAGGTAGGGCGCTAGAAAGATCTTTATTCCACAGGGCTTTAATGGATGATGCGGCACCAATCAAGGTAATTGCTCCCAGAACATCAGTCATAAGGTTGCGAGTTCTTTCCGCCAAGCGATTGCCGATAAGAATGCCTATAGCTGCGCCGCCAACAATTGCCACAATATTGATGACCGTTCCCACTCCAACGAACATAAATGAAAGTGTAAGCCATGGATGGTGTAGCGTTCGAAAGTGCGCGAATTAATCAACAAATTGAAGCCCCACAAAACAGTCCCTCATACTCCTTGGACGGCAAATCATCGATGGGATCTGAATTTTTCTCGGGTATTTTTGCTCTCGTTTGGACTATTTTCATTTGGTATTGGTGACAGTTTGCTCATAGTCTCGGATTTGGGGAATGCACCGTGGTCTGTTTTTGCTCAAGGTATTTCACTTCGCACACCATTGTCGGTTGGAGCAGCTACTTTTGTGATCAGCGGAGTTGTTCTCGCACTGTGGATTCCATTGCGTGAGAAGCCCGGCTTTGGAACCATCGCAAACATCGTCATCATTGCCACTGCAATTGATGTTGGCATCGCAACAATCCCCCATCCGCACAATTTCGCGATTCAGTTGTTATATGTCTTTACCGGGATCTTCTTGGTGGGAGCGGGCTCCGCGCTATACATCACCTGTGGTCTTGGGCCAGGCCCTCGCGATGGCTGGATGACGTCTCTCCATCGCCGAACGGGTATACCCGTGGGACGAGTCCGACTGATGATTGAGGTTTGCGTTCTGATCTGCGGCGCTCTTCTTGGTGGTCGTTTAGGCCTTGGAACTGCGCTTTTTGCCCTCCTCATCGGTTATTCCGTAGCGACCTCTTTTGGTGTCGTTGCCCGCGTTACTCAGAAGTAACTAATAGGTTTCTCGTACTCCCATCAGCCTGTGGACTGACTCCACTCGGTGTCGCAACCACCACCGTTAAAAAATTAGCGCCATCCCGATTTCTGGGATGAAAGGAAGAGCATGCTCGACTCTTATTTCAAAATATCTCAACGCGGATCCTCGGTAGCTCAAGAGGTTCGTGGCGGCGTAGTTACCTTCTTCACGATGGCATACATCGTCGCACTTAATCCACTCATCATCGGACTTGCGAAAGACGGCGATGGGAAATTCCTCGGTGGCGGAGACGCTCCGAACCTCGCTCTCATCGCTGCGGCGACAGCACTTGTTGCTGGAGTTCTCTCGATTCTTATGGGCGTTGTTGCTAACTTCCCATTAGCTCTCGCAACCGGCCTCGGTCTTAACACCTTCGTTGCCGTAGGAATTGCTTCCAAGATGACATGGGCAGATGCCATGGGACTCGTTGTCCTCGAGGGCATCATCATTACCGTCTTGGTTCTCACTGGATTCCGCACTGCGGTGTTCCGCGCCGTGCCAACTCAGCTCAAGATCGCTATCTCTGTTGGTATCGGTCTATTTATCGCACTTATCGGTCTCGTTGACGCTGGCTTTGTTCGCCGCACCGGAACTGGCCCAGTACCAGTTACTCTCGGCAACAATGGTGAGCTTGTCGGATGGCCAGTAATTGTCTTTGCATTTGGCCTTTTCCTAACTATCGGTTTGATGGTTCGGAAAGTAAAAGCTGCTCTTCTCATCGGCATCATCGTCTCAACAGCACTTGCCGTTGCGATTGAGAGCGCCTTCAAAGTTGGTCCATTGTTTGATGGTGCAACCGGCAACGTAAATCCAAAGGGCTGGAACCTCAACGTTCCTGCTATGCCAGAATCAGTTGTTGCTACACCTGATTTTGGACTTCTTGGATCATTTAATCTCTTCGGTTCATTTGACCGCGTTCCATTGATCACCGCTCTCCTTCTCGTTTTCACACTTCTCTTGGCGGACTTCTTCGACACCATGGGAACCATGACAGCGATTGGTCAAGAAGCTGGTCTCAACGACAAAGATGGAACACCGCCGAATGCGGACCGCATCCTTCTCGTTGATTCACTCGCAGCTGCGGCAGGTGGAGCTGCTGGCGTTTCATCAAACACCTCATATATTGAATCAGCATCAGGCGTTGGTGAAGGCGCGAGAACTGGTCTTGCCTCTGTTGTGACTGGAGTTCTCTTCCTGCTCACGACATTCCTCGCTCCGTTGGTTGCAATCATTCCTTACGAAGCTGCGACCCCAGCTCTCATCATCGTTGGTTTCTTGATGATGACCCAGATCAAGTCGATTGATTGGGAAGATTATGGAATTGCGATTCCAGCCTTCCTCACAATTATCTTGATGCCATTCACTTACAACATCTCTGTAGGTATTGGAGCAGGCTTTGTTTCATATGTTGTGATTCGACTACTTCAAGGACGTAGCAAAGATATTCATCCATTGCTTCTCCTCGTTGCAGGTCTATTCATGATCTACTTCCTCAATAATCCAATCAACACGTGGGTCTCCTAAGACTGGTTTCTCACTTGTAGATTATTGAAGTTCTACCGCTAAAGGCCTGGAGCAATCCGGGCCTTTAGTCTTTCTGGCGCTACCAGATAATGGGTCCGAGACCTCGCGCTAGCAGCTTCTCATTGACCCGAGAAAAAGGTCTTGAACCAAGGAAACCTCGATGAGCCGACAGTGGACTGGGGTGGACCCCCTCAATGCGATTATCTTCGGCAAATAGCGGAGCCATTTCCTTTGCAGAATTACCCCAGAGAACTCCAATTGCGCCATTTCCTGCCACATGCGCAATTATTGATTTCGTAACTTCCCCCCAACCTAAGGATGCGTGCGAGGCGCTCTCTCCTGCAGAAACAGTCAAGATTCGATTGAGCAACATAACGCCTTGAGAACTCCAGCGGCTCAAATCTCCATCCGACGTAGTAGTTGAACCGATATCGGTGATGATTTCCTTCTGAATATTCATCAGGGACCCTGGAAGTCCAGATTTTCTTGGCGCAACAGAGAACGCCAACCCCACTGCATCAGAAATGTTGGGATAAGGATCTTGTCCAACAATGATCACCTTCACATCTTCAGGAGGCATCTCAAGGCTTCTAAATACCCATTTCCGATCCGGGAGAATTCGCTCGCCTTTATCGGCTCTTTGCTGTAGTTCACGACCTATGGAATTGATCAGATCTTCATGGGAGGCTAAAACATCAGTCCATGGCTCTGGAACGAGAGAAAAAAGCATTAGCTCTTGGCTGAAGCAAAGTATCGATAACCGTTAAATGCCAGATTGATATCCACTCCAAAAACTTCCTTGATATTTCCTTCGGTAAGTACTTCACCGATCAAACCTGAGTAAACCGCGAGACCATCTTTGAGTAATAGCGCGTGTGTTGTTCCCGCAGGTATCTCTTCAATGTGATGAGTGACAATTACTGTGGCTGGCGAGTGCTCATCACTTGTGTACTCAGTTATACGTTGCAAAATGTCTTCGCGGCCGCCAAGATCAAGACCCGCTGCAGGTTCATCAAGGAGAAGAACTTCAGGGTCTGCCATCAAAGCGCGCGAGATCTGTACCCGCTTCTTTTCACCTTCACTGAGAGTTCCAAAAATTCGTTCGCCTAAATCTCTCACGCCAAAAGTCGTGAGTAGTGCCTTGGCTCGAGATTCATCCCAGAGGTCATATTCCTCTTGCCACCTTCCTGCGATGGCATATGCCGATGTTAGAACGATATCCATCACTCGCTCATCAGCCGGCAACAACTCAAGCATCGCGCTGGAAGAGATACCAATTCTCGGACGTAATTCGAAAACATCAACAGCTCCGAGCGCTTCACCCAATATCTCGACTCTGCCTTGAGTTGGATGAATAAGCGCTGCTAATAGTTGGAGGAGGGTGGTTTTTCCGGCACCGTTGGGGCCCAAGATAACCCAACGCTCCCCTTCATTAATCTGCCATGTGATTGGACCGAGAATTGTTTTCGTGGAGCGCTGAACGGTAACGTTTTCAACATGTAATAGCGCTTCCATAGGGCGACAAGATACCTCGTCATAGAAGCATCTTCGCTAAACTCCATGAGTGAGTGATTACAAATCTAAGGCAATTATTCTGGCAAGCGGCCCCGGAGATGCTCGTCAGCGCGACCAAGTCCTTTCTGTAATCATGGAGTCCCTTAAACCGTTCACGCTTACGATTCTTGATTCCCAGAGTATCGCGCTATCGGGCCGAGTGATCATTGGTGTCGAGATAGGACTTGATCCTGCTCATGCTGGAGCCATCGAATCTGATCTTCACGCGGCTCTGAAGCAAGAGAATTTTGATGTTGCACTTGAACTTCTATGAAATACAGACTTGTTCTCTTTGACGTTGACTCAACGCTCATCAATCAGGAGGTCATTGATCTCCTTGCGGCACGAACTCCTCATGCAGATAAAGTGGCGTCGATAACTTCACGAGCTATGGCAGGAGAAATTGATTTCAACGCAGCGCTACAAGAGAGGGTTTCTCTCCTAGAAGGGCTTCCCGACTCAGTGTTTTCAGCTGTCCTGGATGAAATTTCATTTGCGCAGGGTGCCGAGCGTTTGCTTTCATCATTACAACAGTCCCAATATTTCGTGGGCGTTGTTTCAGGTGGATTTACGAATGTACTGTCTACTCTCTTTGCTGCAGCCAATTTGGATTTTTTACGAGCCAACACTCTAGAAGTCAAAGATGGTCGTCTCACTGGAAGAACCTCTGGTCCAATCATTAATCGCGAGGGGAAAGCCCAAGCGCTCCGTGACTTTGCGCTTCAACACGGAGTGTCCCTAGATGAGTGCGTCGCAGTGGGTGATGGGTCAAACGACATAGAGATGATCAAATTAGCGGGGCTAGGAGTTAGTTATCGTGGGAAAGCTATCTTGAATGAAGCCGCCGATGTTGTTATCAGCGAGCCGGGCCTCGATCAGCTTCTAAAATTCTTATAAAAATTTACCTCGTTAATCCATCGCGCATGGCTTCTACGCGCAGTTCCTGAATCATCTGAGCCGGATCATCGGCTTTGTATACCGCTGAGCCAGCTACAAAGGTATCGGCGCCCGATTGAAATGCAGTACGAATTGTAGAAAGTGAAACGCCTCCATCCACCTGAAGCCATGTGTCTGTAAACCCTTTTTGGGTTAACCAATGCAGCGCTTGTTGAATTTTAGGCATCATCGCTTCCATAAAGGACTGTCCCCCGAAACCTGGTTCAACCGTCATTACCAAGATCATGTCAATCTCTTCGAGAATTTCCTCTAGAACTGCCACGGGAGTATTGGGTTTTATGGCTAAACCTGCGCGCTTACCGGAATTGCGAATACTACGGAGGGTGGCGATGGGATCTTCGCACGCTTCGTAATGGACAGTAATACTTGCGGTGTTCTTAGCTGCGTAGGAAGCAGCCATCTTATCTACCTCAGCAACCATAAGGTGAACATCAACGGGAAGCGTTGACAGTTCAATGATCTCAAGGGAGCGCTCGAGGGAGAAAGTAAAGTTCGGGACAAAAATGTCATCCATGACATCGAGATGTAATAGGTCTGAAACCTCTGCAACTTTTCTGATCTCGTTTGGCAAATCGTCAAAATTAGCATTGAGGATACTAGGACAGATTCGAATCATCTCTATCCCTTCTGAAGAATCGATAAGAACATCGCATCGCAGTTATCGCGGTGCGGCCATAATTGTAAATCTCCGTCCGCGTCTGCACGGCTATCTTCAATCGGAACACGAGAGAATTCCATGTTTCTCTTGAGAAATGAGCGAATCTGAAATTTTGTCTCAGCTTGATGTGAGGAACAGGTGACGTAAGCCAGCAATCCGCCACTATTGAGATGGCGAGCTGCAGAATCTAGCAATTCAGATTGCAGGAGAGTTAAATTCTTCAAATCTTGGAGAGTTCTTCTCCAGCGAACCTCAGGACGTCTTCGAAGTGCTCCAATACCCGTGCAAGGGGCATCAATAAGGATGCGATCAAAGGATCCAATCTCATTCGGCAGGTTACGTCCATCGTGATTGATAACCTCAGACTTCTCCACAACCTGGGCAACAAGTCTCGCTCGCTCACTAGAAACCTCGTTAGCAACGAACTCACCTTCATGGAGATTGATGTAGCTCGAGAGGTAGGCAGCCTTTCCGCCAGGACCGGCACAAAGATCTAGCCAACGTAAACCTGGCTGATACGTTTGAAGAAATTTTTCAACCACAATTTGAGAGCCTAGATCTTGAACTCCTGCACGCCTCTCACGAATCGCATCGATATCTCCTGGATCGCCGTCATATGAAGCCGCGACAACGCTTCCTTCGATCACAGTTGCACCCGCTTCAACTAATTCACTTTGAGTTGAACGTCCGGGCCAAGCGATCAATGTTGGGCGGGCCGGAAGATTATTTGCCCGAAGCAGATCTTCAACCTCATTTTGGAGCTTGAGGGAATCAAAATATGAACTCACAATCCATTCTGGATGGGAGAATTCAGCCGCAAGTCTCGCTTGTATATCACTCGGAAACGCCAAATCCTCCATGGAAAAATCATCGATTTTCCGAAGTAACGCATTCACGAAACCACCGGTCGACTTACCTGCAACTCTCTTTGCTAGTTCTACAGTTTCATTGATTGCAGCATGGGAAGGAACTCGCATCTCTTTGAGCTGATGAACACCAAGCCGGAGTACTATCAAAACTTTGGTGTCGATATCCTCGAGTGATCGCGTACTTGCCTTGGAAATAAAGAGATCATGTTTTGCCTTTAAACGCAGTGAGCCGTAAACCAGTTCAGCGGCAAAAGCTCTATCAACCTTGGGTAGATCTGATTTCGAAAGTAACTTCGGCAGCAAAAGATTGCTATAGGCGCCTTTCTCCTCCACTTCAATCAAGGCTTCAAAAGCAAGTAATCGAGCATCCGAAATAATTCTCACCTTAAAAACTCGCCCTTAGATATGCGCGCACCCCGGAGCCACTCAGCAGCTGACATTTCTGCTTTACCTTCAGGCTTGAGCAATGAGATCTCAATAGCTTCTTCTCCACAACTAATGACGAATGGCTCTAAGGAGAGAATTTCGCCCGGATTGCCTGCACGATTATGAACGCAAGTTTGAAGGATGGAGAGACGCTTATCGTTAACAGTGGTCCATGCAATTGGCCACGGATTCATCGCGCGCACTTGACGCTCAATTTCCTTAGCGCTCTTCCGCCAATCAATTCGCGCCTCTTCTTTAGAGAGTTTAGGGGCAAGAGTTGCCCCGTCTTCACTCTGAAGGATGGGAGATTCGCCGTCCTCAATCTGCGCTAACACAGTTAACAAGACAGGCGCGGCTAACAGAGATAAATCATTGAGCAAGGATCCATAAGTTTCATTCCCTTTAAGCAAAACCTTGTGAGTAGCATAAACGGGACCAGTATCCATTCCTTCCTCTAGTCGGAAGATAGAGATACCAGTTTCACTATCTCCCTCGAGAATCGCTCTTTGTACCGGCGCTGCTCCTCTCCATCGCGGAAGAAGAGAAAAATGAACATTCAACCAACCATGCTTTGGCAAAGATAGCTCCATGGTTTTGATTAAACGTCCGTATGCAATCGTGATGACTAAATCTGGTTCGAGCTCACGCAGAACCTCGCGCAATTCGATGTCACTCTCGGGCTTGAACACTTGCACGCCAGATTGTTCGCACAGCATCGAGAAGGAATTGGGCTGAATCTGTCGGCCACGCCCCTTAGGCTTATCAGGCATGGAAATTGCAGCTACTAATTGATGTTGAGAATGAAGCAGCGCTTCAAGTATTGGTCGAGAAATATCTGATGATGAGGCCAGAACGACTTTCATATACTAAAAGCCTTCTTTCATCTACAGATTACGTCCAAACATGGAATGCGGAGAGACCTTTATCTCTAGAGAATTCCCATCTGCTTCTGCTTGCATAAACCATTCCGCCTCGCGGATATCCTTCATGGCTTGTTTTCTCAATTCAGTGGGCAATCGATCAATGAATAGCACTCCATTGAGGTGATCAGTCTCATGCTGCAGCGCTCGTGCTAGGAACTCAGTCCCCTCAACAACAAGGGGTTCACCATGCATATTCCAACCCTTTGCCACTGCTCGCATCGCGCGAGGTGTTTCATATGTTAGTTCAGGGAAAGATAAACATCCTTCCTCACCATCTTGCATCTCTTCGCTCAGGTCTAGCGTTGGATTAACTAGATGTCCGAACTCATCATCAACATGCCAGACAAAGACGCGGAGTGGGACTCCGATCTGTGGAGCAGCTAAACCCGCGCCAGGGGCATCAATCATCGTTTCGGTGAGGTCTCGGACGAGATTGCGGAGCTCCTTGTCAAAATCATTTACTTCTACCGCAGGTGTAGTGAGGACTGGATCACCAA
>JAPOJL010000001.1:33211-44179 GCA_029978425.1 Actinomycetota bacterium | reverse complement strand
TTCCACGATCTATTTACATCGCTTCCATCGCGATTGTCTTCCCCGTTTGCTTCATTATGTTTCTGGTTGTAGGAAACTAAATCATTGAGGGTAAATCCATCATGAGCGGTCACGAAGTTGATTGAAGATGTCGGACCACGGAAATAGAAAATGTCATGAGATCCGGCAATACGTGAGGCGAGATCAGAGACGCCATTGCTATGGCCACGGGCGCTATCACCCAACCAGAATTGTCGAGTCGCATCGCGATAAGCGTCATTCCACTCTCGCCAAGGATGGGGAAAATCTCCCAGGGCATAGCCAGCGATATCCCACGGCTCAGCGATAAGTTTTCGATCACGAAGTATTGGGTCGGCGCAGATTGCTGAAATCAATGGTCCATATGTGTCGATTTCATTATCGCGACGAGAGATTGCGGTGGTGAGATCAAATCGAAAACCATCTACTCCAACGATCTGGCTCCACCAATGTAGCGAATCAATAATCATGCGGGTCACAAATGGACGGCGAGAATCAATGGTATTTCCACATCCAGTCACATCGTCATATACATCGTCAGTGGAGTGGCGGTAGAAGGTTTTGTTGTCGATTCCTCTCAAAGAAAGAGTTGGCCCTTGGCGCCCTTCTTCAGCAGTGTGGTTATAGACCACGTCAAGAATTACTTCGATTCCTGCGTTGTGAAGCGCATCAATGCTCTCTTGTAGTTCGGTAATGGGATCGGCGGTTGCAGCATATTTGCGATGCGGTGCAGAGAAAGCCAGAGGGTTGTAACCCCAGTAATTTTCTCGACCACGAGCATGTGTATGAATCTCAGTTACGAAGTGATGAATCGGTAGAAGTTCTAAAGCGGTGACACCCAACCTTGATAAATATTCAAGAGTGGAGGGATGACCGAGTGCTTTATATGTTCCACGTTCTTGAGGAGGAATTTCAGGATTTCCTGCCGTCAAACCACGAACATGAGCTTCATAAATAAAAGTGCGCTTCCATGGCGTGTGTGGTCGATTGATGATGCGCGGGGAATGTGAGGTGACAACAGAGAGTGGAATAAAACCCAGTGAATTGCGTTCGTCACGAATTTGATGATCGCCATTTCCTAACGCATCCAGAGAGTGATGACCAAAAATTTCTGGCGCATAAACGAGATCTCCATCGAGAAGATGGGCATAGGGATCGATTAAGACTTTGGCGGGATTAAATCGCCATCCTTGTTCGGGGCGCCACGGACCGTAAACGCGGTATCCATAACGTTGGCCAGCTCGAATTCCTGCGAGATATCCATGCCAGATCGGACCTTCGCGATGAGGGAGCGAAAACTTTGTCTCAACCCAGCGACCATCGCGCTCATCAAAGAGGCATAGCTCCACCGCATCGGCAGCGGGAGCCCAGAGTGCGAAGTCAGTCCCGCCTTCAGTTGGTCGATTTCCCAAAATATGGGGATTGGCGGGCTTCACCTTGCTATCTAATCAGACCTTCTGGCCCGATCACTTCAATTGGAGCGGCAGGTTACTCCCCAGTAACATAGCCAGCATGAAGATCGCCATCTGCGTAAAACAGGTTCCCGATTCTTGGGCTGAAAAAAAGATGGTTAATGGAACGCTCGATCGCAATGGCGTCGATGCAGTTCTGAATGATCTTGATGAATATGCAATTGAAGAAGCGCTTCGTGTTGTGGAACCGCTCAATGAAGGTAAAGAAACTCCCGAGCACACCATCACTTTGATCTCTATGGGCCCAGAACGTGCCACCGAAGCGATTCGTAAAGGTTTATCAATGGGTGCGGATAGTGGAGTGCTCGTTTCCGATGCTGCACTGGCGGGTTCAGATGCGATTGCAACGTCAAAAGTATTAGCTGAAGTTATTAGTAAAGGCGGATTCGATTTAGTCTTCTGCGGAACTGAATCTACCGATGCACGTATGAGCGTTGTACCGGCGATGCTTGCGGAACGTTTGGGTTGGGCCCAACTTACTTTTGCAGGCTCGGTCAAAGTTGATGCCGCAAACTCCAGTGTTGAGATTGCTCGCATGACAGAAAGTGGCGTTGAAACAATGTCAGCCACATTCCCATGCGTCATTAGCGTGATCGAAAAGATCAATGAACCGCGTTACCCATCATTTAAAGGCATCATGGCAGCGAAAAAGAAAGTAATCGAAACCAAAACGCTGGCAGATGTAGGAGTCTCATCTGCTGAAGTTGGAAGTTCTGGGGCGTGGAGTTCTGTGGTGGATGCGAGCGCTCGTCCGCCGCGAGATAAAGGAATTAAAGTTGAAGACTCAGGCGACGGTGGCACGAAGTTAGCTGACTATCTCGCAGAAAAGCGTTTGGTGTGATGATGGCTAATGTATTGATATTTGCTGATCACGATGGCGGAAAAGTTGCAAAAACAGCGGCTGAACTCGCCTCTTTTGCTAAGCGTGGTGGTACTCCAATCGCAGTACTTCTCACAGAACCTTCCCAAGCAGATTCACTTGCTTCGCAATTGGCCAACACAGATATCGAAAGTGTTCTTGCCGTTGAGAGCAACGATTTTGCGAAGCATGGCATCCCGGCCCTCGTAGATGCGCTGGCACAAGTTGTCGAAGCTAAGAAGCCGGATGCTGTTTTGATCCCTTCAACAGCACGCGGCAAGGAGATTGCTGGACGCCTTGCAGTGCGCATCAATAGCGGAATCATTACGGATGCGATTGATGTGGCTGCCGATTTTGGAACTACCCAATCTGTCTTTGGTGGATACTTCACAGTTACGGCAAAAGTCAAGACAGGAATCCCGGTCATCACAGTACGCCCGAGCTCGATTGAAGCTTCGACTACGTCAAACACTCCTGCGGTTGAGAAACTCAATGTCACCGTCTCTGATAAAGCAAAGTTAGTGACGATCTCCAATGTTCAGCCTGCAGTAAAAGGCGGACGTCCCGAACTTACCGAAGCAAAAATTGTCATCTCAGGTGGTCGTGGAACAAATGGCGATTTCACACAAGTTGAAGCAATGGCAGATCTTCTCGGAGCAGCTGTCGGCGCATCACGTGCCGCAACCGACGCTGGGTGGTATCCACACACGCACCAAGTTGGCCAGACTGGAAAAACTGTAAGCCCACAGCTCTACATGGCATGTGGAATTTCTGGAGCGATCCAACACCGTGCAGGTATGCAAACATCGAAGAACATTGTTGCGATTAATAAGGATCCGGAAGCTCCGATCTTTGATCTCGCAGATTTTGGTGTTGTAGGAGATTTATTCGCGGTCTTGCCTCAGGCGCGCGAAGCGATTCAAGCAAAACGCAGCTAAACCCTCACCTAGAATTAGGTCATGTCCCGCGTCTATCTCGATAATGCTGCAACCACGCCTATTTCAGAGGTTGCGCTCCAGGCATTTATCGAACAATCGCGACAGCTTGGCAATCCTTCCAGCCTTCACACGTATGGGCGAAAGGTCCGTAAGGATGTAGAGGAAGCCCGTGAAAAGTTAGCGGGCCTCATCGGTTGTCATTCGAGTGAAATCATCTTTACTGGATCTGGAACCGAAGCGAACAACTTAGCAATCAAAGGCGCGTATTGGCATCGTAATCAGGGTGGGAAACAACGCAATGTCATCGTCATCTCCGCCTTCGAACATCATGCAGTCCTTGATCCAGCGCGTTGGTTGGAAGATTTTGAAGGAGCAGAATTAGTTGAGATTCCCGTAACTCGTGAAGGATTTATCAATCTCGCTGAGCTTCGCAATGTCGTACTCGAGCGTCACGATGAAATTGCGCTTATCAGCATTATGCACTCAAATAATGAAGTTGGCACCGTGCAACCGATGGAAGATATTTCAAAAATCGCTCAGGAATTTAAGATTCCGCTTCATACTGATGCGGTCCAGAGTTTAGGGAAAGTTCCTCTCTCATTTAAAGAATTGGGACTTTTCGCAATGACAATCAGCGCCCATAAAGTTGGAGGGCCAATCGGGGTGGGTGCTCTGATATTACAAAAAGGAATTGATATCACGCCCATTCTGCATGGCGGAGGACAAGAACGAGATATTCGAAGCGGCACTCTCAATGCTGCGGGCATCATTGCATTTGTTGCGGCCGCACAATCGGCGATGAGAGACCTTGAGTCAAATGCAGTGAAGATTTCTGCGCTACGTAAAAAACTCGTTGCTGCAATCCAAGCAGAGATTTCCGACGCTACTCTCAACGGCGTACTTGAGGGCGCAACGCTTCCAGGTATCGCAAATATTTCTTTTCCCAATACTGAAAGTGATGCTCTCTTACTGCTCTTTGATGCAGAAGGAATCGCGTGCTCGACTGGGTCGGCGTGTAGCGCAGGAGTTCAAGAAGCGAGCCATGTCTTGATGGCGATGGGTTTGAGCGAGAAAGAAGCTCGATCCTCGCTGCGATTCTCACTCGGCACCGGCAACTCTGACAGCGATATCGAATATCTTCAGACCTGTATAAAGCGAGTTATCGATCGCGCTCGAGCAGCCTTTCGAGGCTAGAGAGAAGCTATGAAATTAATTGCAGCCATGAGCGGTGGAGTGGATTCTGCCGTGGCTGCAGCGCGTGCCAAAGAGGCAGGACATGATGTCATCGGAGTGCATCTAGCGCTCTCAAAGAACCCTAAAAAGTATCGCTCGGGAGCTCGTGGATGTTGCACTATTGAAGATTCTCACGATGCTCGTCGCGCTGCTGATGTCATTGGGATTCCTTTTTATATCTGGGATATGTCCGACGAATTCCATGAAGGAGTAGTTGAAAACTTCCTGGCTGAATATGCTGCAGGAAATACTCCGAATCCATGTTTGCGATGCAATGAGAAAATCAAATTTGCCGCAGTTCTCGATCGCGCTCAAGCGATGGGGTTTGATGGCGTGGTTACCGGACATTACGCTCAAACTCGGGAAACCGAAAATGGAAAAGCGCTATATCGCGCCATTGATCCTGCGAAAGATCAGTCATATGTACTTGCCGTTCTCAATAAAGATCAACTTCAGGGTGCCCACTTTCCCTTGGGCGATACAACAAAAGAAAATGTACGAAAAGAAGCCCAAGAGCGCGGATTATCAGTAGCTCTTAAACCAGATAGCCACGATATTTGTTTTGTTCCCTCTGGCGATAATGCTGGTTGGTTACGAGAAAGACTGGGAAGTGAAACTGGTCCGATAGTTGACGAAGAAGGAAATAAACTTGGCGAACATAAAGGCGCCTATACCTACACAATCGGACAACGCAAGGGTTTAGGACTTACCGTTCCTGCAAAGGGCGGCGAACCGCGTTATGTTCTTAAAATCGAACCCGTCTCCAACACCGTCGTAGTCGGAAATCGCGACGCGCTCGCCATTGATGAGATCTATGGAGCTAAGCCCATCTGGTGTGGACCGACACCCGAGGCCACAGAAAGCGCGCCATATAAGGGTTTTGTCCAAGTTCGTGCTCATGGAACTCCGCACTCTTGTTCTTATTTTAGGAAGATCAATGATGGCGTTGAAACTCTGGTAGCACACGTTGACGAGCCAATTTTTGGTTTGGCCCCAGGTCAAGCAATGGTGATTTATGACGGCGAGCGCGTCGTTGGATCGGCCACCATCTCAGGAACCCGATAGCGATGTCCGATAGCCACATTCGCCGGAAGATGGCTGAGTTAGCTGAACAGATCCGCGACCACCAGTATCGGTACTACGTTCTTGATAAACCAATCATTTCCGATGCCGAATTCGATGCGCTCTGGAAAGAATTACTTGCTCTAGAAAATAAGAACCCCGAGTTACGGGATCCGCACTCTCCAACACTTGATGTGGGCGGTGGTTTTGCTACCCACTTTGAGCAATATGACCATCAAGAGAAAATGATGAGTCTCGATAATGCATTCGGTGAAAATGAGCTTGATGCCTGGTTTGATCGAGTCGCTAAAGAGTCTCAATCCAACACATGGTTATGTGAAGTGAAAGTCGATGGCCTTGCCATCAATCTGCTATATGAAAATGGAAAGTTGATTAGGGCTTTAACGCGTGGCAATGGCACCACCGGTGAAGATGTCACGCTCAATGTCAGGACTATCAAGGGTTTACCTCAAGAATTGACTGGTAAAGACCTTCCCACATCAGTTGAAGTGAGGGGAGAAGTATTTTTCCCGCTTGAGAAATTTAATGAACTCAATGAATCGCTGGAAGAGTCAGGAAAGACAGCATTTGCAAATCCGCGAAATGCTGCCGCGGGATCGCTCCGCCAGAAAGATCCGCGCGTCACGGCCTCTCGCCCCTTGGCGTTAGTCGTGCATGGGATTGGCGCCGTCAAGGGATTTGATTGCGACACCCAGAGCGCAGCATATGAAGCGATGAAGAGATGGGGACTTCCCACGAGCAAGCGCTACAAAGTGGCGAAAAATAAGGCTGAAGTCAAAGAATTTATCCAGTATTACCTCGAGCATCGCCATGATGTTGAACATGAGATTGATGGCGTCGTGATTAAGGTAAATGAGCGCAACGCACAGAAAGTGTTGGGAAGTACCTCACGTGCTCCTAAATGGGCGATTGCATATAAGTATCCACCAGAAGAAGTCACGACAAAGCTCCTTGATATCAAGGTCAGCGTGGGTCGAACCGGTCGCGTCACGCCATTTGGCTTTATGGAGCCGGTCAAAGTTGCAGGTTCCACCGTAACGAATGCAACTCTTCACAATATTGAAGAGGTCCAACGTAAAGGCGTCCTGATTGGTGACACGGTGGTGTTGCGTAAAGCAGGCGATGTAATCCCAGAAATTTTAGGACCAGTCATGGAAAAGCGCACCGGAAAGGAACGCGCCTTTCTCATGCCGAAGAACTGCCCTGAATGTGGTTCGGCCTTACGCGCAATGTCAGAAGGCGATGTCGACATACGTTGTCCGAATGCACGGAGTTGTCCAGCGCAGCTTCGGGAGCGAATTTATTACATCGGATCAAGAGCAGCGCTCGACATTGATGTCTTGGGCTATGAAGCAACTAACGCACTCCTTGCCGATACATTGATTGATGATGAGTCAGATCTCTTCTCACTCACTAACAAAGATTTAAGTAAGAGCAATTTCTTTCTCAAGAAGGATGGAGAACTCGGGGCGAACGCTGAGAAGTTATTGGCAGCTCTGGAAGAAGCAAAGAAGCGTCCACTCTGGCGAGTGCTAGTTGCGCTATCAATTCGACATGTTGGTCCAACAGCGGCTCAAGCACTATCAAATACATTTGCATCGATTCCCAAAATTTCACAGGCTTCGGTCGAAGAACTAGCGGCCGTTGATGGAGTAGGGCAAGTAATTGCCGAGAGTATTCAAGAATGGTTCAGCGTAGATTGGCATAAAGCAATTGTGAAGAAATGGAGTGCAGCGGGAGTAACGATGGAGGGCGTAGCAGCCCCCACAAAACCGCAGACTTTGGCGGGATTGACCTTGGTGGTCACCGGTTCACTGGAAAACTTTTCGCGAGATGGCGTTACTGAAGCCATAACGGAGCGGGGCGGAAAAGCCGCATCATCGGTATCGAAGAAAACTGACTATGTCGTGGTGGGAGATTCACCAGGATCTAAGGCGGCAAAAGCTGAGGAACTTGGTGTGCGCATCCTCAATGAGGCGGAGTTTATTGCTCTATTGGAGAAAGGTCCCAAGTAAAGGTTAGGATGGCGACATGTTTACAGCGTTGATTGCTCAAGCGTCTATAAAACTATTCAGTGAAGAAGGACGAGAACTTCCTGCACACCCCATCTTCTTCGGCGTCTTCACCTTCGCAGTTTTGATGTTGATGCTCTATCTCGTACTTCGCCTTGACCGCGACTAATTCAATCGCCATCTTTGGTGGAACATTTGACCCGATTCATAACGGGCATGTTCATGTGATTAGTGAAATTCTAAAGTCGGGAAAATTTTCTAAGCTGGTTATCGTTCCTGCCGGTAAGCCTTGGCAGAAATCGCCATCTGCCTCTGCAAACAATCGATTAGAAATGACAAAACTTGCCTTGAGCGATATTGATGTTGAGGTGAGCGATTGCGAAGTCAAAAGAGACACACCTTCATATGCCATCGATACTGTGCGCGATCTCCACTCGCTTAATCCTGAGTCATCGCTAACGTGGATTGTTGGAAGCGATGCAATTGCAGGACTCTCAACCTGGAACCGTATTGATGAGATGGCATCCCAAGTAGATTTCCTCATCGTGCTAAGGCCAGGGCATGTGGTAGATCAGTCTGCGATTCCGCACTTCATCAAATGGACCTCCATCGAAATCCACGCGCGTGACATCTCGGCAACTCAAGTACGAGAAAAAGTAAGCGGTGGAAGCGATATCTCTGATCTGGTTCCACCCTCTGTTGCGGCATACATTTATGAAAAGAAGCTCTATGGCGCCGCGTAAATCCACTGTCGAGCACACTCAAATCGCGGCCCGCGCTGCCATCGAAAAGCTTGGAACTGACCTCGTCGCCATTGATCTCTCCGAACAGATGCTGCTGAGTGAAGTCTTCTTGCTCATTAGCGGTCAGAATGAACGCCAGATCGATGCGATCGCTGATGAAGTTGAAAAGCAACTCTCCCTTGAAGGTGAAAAGCCTCTGCGACGCGAAGGTTCAGAGCATTGGATACTCCTTGATTATGAAGATCTTGTGGTGCATGTTCAGACAGAAGAAGTGCGAAGTTATTACATGCTCGATCGCCTTTGGAATGACTGTCCGAATATTCCTCTAGAGGCGGTCAAAGCTCGCGATGCATTTGAGAAAGGCAAGGCCTAATCGTGCCCTCTCAAAGAGTCGTACTTTGGCGTCATGGCCAAACTGATTGGAATATCGAAAATAGATTTCAAGGACACTCTGATATTCCCCTCAACGATGTCGGCCATCGCCAAGCAGAACGCGCTGCTCCACTTTTGATGAGTCTCAAACCATCAAAGATTGTTTCGAGTGACTTGATACGTGCACAACAAACTGCAGCCGCTCTTGCAAAAATTTCCAACCTTGCAGTATCGATTGATGCTGGCTTACGCGAAACCCATGGCGGAAACTGGGAAGGAAAGACTGGCGCACAAAATCGTGCTGAAGATTATGAAAGATTTGTGCACTGGCTCGATGGCGATGATGAACCGGCCGGAGAAACTGGTGAGCGCCGTAGCGCAATCGCAGATCGCGCCGTTACTGCAATTGAAAACGCCTTAACCCAAGAAGTCGAGACTCTGATTGTTGTCACACATGGCGGAACGGCGCGCTGCATTTTGGGCAAGATGCTGGAAATGCCGATGACACAATGGTCTGCAATCGGTGGTTTATCGAATGCGTCCTGGTCAATTCTGGAAAATGGTCATCATCGTCAAGGGTGGGTTTTGGTAGAACATAATGCGGGATCGCTGCCAGAGCCAATCTACGGAGAGGAAAGCGGCGCGTAGTTCAGGTAAGGTCTGCAACTCAGACAGTACGACTCAAGCATTACAAGGCAAGAAATATTGGGGCTATAGCGCAGCTGGTAGCGCACCTGCATGGCATGCAGGGGGTCAGGGGTTCAAGTCCCCTTAGCTCCACATGGAAGAAAAGTCGAATACCCGTTTGCCGCTTCAACATATTCCGAGCGGCTGGTCGGCGCGCGATCTTCCAGACCTAAGTGGGCAACGTTTTCTCATCACCGGTGCAACAAGTGGCATTGGTAAAGAGGCGGCGCGTGAATTAGTCCGAGCCGGCGCACAGGTAACTATCACTGCACGAAGCGAAGAAAAGGCAGAGCGCACGCGCAAAGAGTTAGCAAGTGAGCGGGTCTCGACTCTTTTACTTGATCTTGCAGATCTCACGAGCGTAAGAAAAGCTGCGCGAGAAGTAACGAACGAAGTAGATGTACTAATTCTTAATGCAGGCGTTATGGCGGTTCCTTTCACAAAGACTGCCGATGATTTTGAACTACAAGTTGGTACAAATCACCTCGGTCACTTTGCCTTTGCCGGGCTCATCGCTGATCGCGTCAAGTCGCGAATCGTCACAGTCTCAAGTCAAGCTCATCGCATGGGGTCATTTGGAAATGGCTCATCTGACGATATTCGAGATATCTGTTTAGGTCGAAATAAATATCAAACCTGGGCTGCTTATGGCGCCAGCAAGTTGGCTAATCTCTTATTTACCTTTGAATTGCAGCGTTTGGTTACATCACGTGGCTATTCATTCAACGCATTCGCCGTGCATCCTGGATACTCCAACACAAATCTTCAAGCCGTGGGACCGCAAATGCGTGGGAATCTATTTGAAGAGCGAGCAACAGCATTTATGAATTCCATTGTTGCGCAATCTGCTGCGCGTGGCGCCCTCCCAACTTTATGCGCAGCCACGTTCCCTAATTTGTACGGCGCTTCATATATTGGACCAGACGGATTATTCGAAATGCGTGGATTTCCAAAAGCCACGAGAGCTCGAGCAATTGCCTACGACCAGAATATGGCGCGAAATCTCTGGAGCGTTAGTGAGGAATTAACCGGCGTTCGTTGGCGGTAACCTACGCATATGCATGAGGCGTACGACGTTCATCACGTCCAAGAGAAGTGGCTCCCGATTTGGGATCAGATTGCGCCTTTCCGCTCTGGAAAACCTAACGACGCGCGTCCGAAAAAATACGTCTTGGATATGTTCCCTTATCCATCCGGTGACTTACATATGGGCCATGCAGAGGCTTACGCGCTCGGTGATGTTATTGCTCGCTATTGGGTGCAAAAAGGTTTCAATGTGATGCATCCGATTGGTTGGGATGCATTCGGTCTTCCTGCAGAAAATGCCGCAATTAAACGGAATGAAGATCCCAGCATTTGGACCTATGAAAATATCAACACCCAGAAAGCTTCGATGCGCCGCTATGCCTGTTCCTTTGACTGGGATCGCGTTCTCTATACATGCGATCCTGAGTATTACAAATGGAATCAGTGGATTTTTAATCGCATGTATGAAAAAGGATTGGCATATCGAAAAGATTCTGCGGTCAATTGGTGTCCTTCATGTCAGAC
>JAPOJL010000001.1:0-33201 GCA_029978425.1 Actinomycetota bacterium | reverse complement strand
TGTCAGACCGTTCTTGCGAACGAACAGGTTGTTGCAGGTTTATGTGAACGTTGCGATAACACCGTAACTAAGAAGAAATTGAATCAGTGGTATTTCAAGATCACTGATTACGCCGAGCGACTCCTTGCCGATATGGAGCAACTTGAAGGCAAGTGGCCGGAGAAGGTCCTAACTATGCAGCGCAACTGGATTGGTAAATCCACTGGCGCCGAAGTGACATTTGAAATTGAAGGGCGAGATGAACCAGTAGTCATCTACACAACACGCCCCGATACCTTGTACGGCGCCACATTTATGGTGGTTGCGGTCGATAGCGATTTGGCTCGTGAGCTGGTAGCTGGCACGAGCGCTGAGAGTGAATTCAACAAATACTTTGATTCGGTCAAGGCAGCAAGCGATATTGATCGGCTTGCAACAGATCGTCCCAAGACTGGAGTCTTTCTCAATCGCTATGCAATTAATCCAGTTAATGGCGAGAAGATTCAGATCTGGGCAAGTGATTATGTACTTGCCGACTATGGAACGGGCGCGATTATGGCGGTTCCAGCCCACGATCAGCGCGATTTAGATTTTGCTCGAGCCATGAAGCTTCCTGTGCGCGTGGTGGTTGAAACCGAGGAAGACGATCCATCTGTCAGCGGCGTTGCAACAACGGGCGATGGAAAGCTAGTTAATTCAGGTTCTCTCAACGGCCTCAATAGTTCCGCTGCAATACAGAAGATTATCTCCGAACTTGAAGCAAAGAAGTTAGCAAAAGCTTCCAATAACTATCGCCTCCGTGATTGGCTAATTTCACGCCAACGTTATTGGGGCACGCCGATTCCCATTATTCATTGTGAGAAATGCGGTGAAGTTCCAGTTCCAGATGACCAGTTGCCTGTGAAATTGCCGGACTCCTCGACATTAGATCTCAAGCCCAAGGGAACTTCTCCATTAGCGACAGCGCATGACTGGGTTAATGTCTCCTGTCCTAAGTGTGGTGGTAAAGCGCTGCGCGATACCGACACGATGGATACCTTTGTTGATTCATCATGGTATTTCTTGAGATACACCAGCGTAAATACTCATGACCGCCCATTTATCCGAGAAGAAGTTGATACCTGGTTGCCAGTCGATCAATATGTTGGCGGAGTAACGCATGCAATTCTCCATCTTCTTTACTCTCGATTCTTTACTAAAGCGCTACACGATATGGGCTACCTAAATTTCACCGAACCTTTTACCCGACTTCTTAATCAGGGCATGGTCATCATGGATGGTTCTGCGATGAGTAAGAGTCGTGGAAATTTAGTGCGACTTTCAGATGAGCTAGAAAAGCACGGTGTTGATGCGATTCGTCTGACCATGGTCTTTGCCGGGCCTCCCGAAGATGATGTGGATTGGGCTGATGTTTCTCCTGCAGGTTCGGCAAAATTCTTGAACCGCGCATGGCGCCTAGCTGGAGATGTCACAAGTAAACCCGGTGTGGATTTTGCAACGGGAGATCTCGCTTTACGTAAAGCGGCCCATAAAGCTCTGCACGATATTTCATTTGCCGTCGAATCCTTTAGATTCAATGTCGCTGTTGCTCGCGTCATGGAATTGGTTAATGCAACGAGAAAAGCGATTGATTCAGGCTGCGGCCCTGCCGATCCTGCGGTCCGTGAAGCCACAGAAATTGTTGCAATCTCACTCTCGCTCATAGCTCCGTACACAGCAGAGGAGATGTGGGAAAAGTTAGGACATAAGCCTTCAGTAGCGCTCGCTGGTTGGCCAAGCGTGGATCCAGCGTTACTGACGCAAGATTCTGTAACTGCGATCTTCCAAATCAACGGCAAGATTAAATCTCGCGTGGATATCTCACCTGATACTTCTGATGCTGATCTTGAGAAGATGGCATTTGCTGACCCCGCAGTTATTGCCGATCTTGCTGGACAGACGCCAGCAAAGGTCATCACAAAGTCTCCTAAGTTCGTAAATATCGTTCTTTAAGTCCACAGCTCAAGATATTCACTCTTCTAGCCGTATTGAGCTTTGGGTAAATTGCGAAGCGCTTTGATGCGCCCATGAATCTTGCCGAATTAAAAGAGCGTTTTCCGGAGTACACCGAACCTCAAAAGAGAGCGCTGATCGCAATTTCTCTCTTTGCACTTGGTTTTGCCTGTTTTCTCTTCGCCACAACGCGGGGAAGCGCGATTGCTCAAGAAACTCCCAAACCGCAACTTTCAATTACTCCGACAAAACAAATCATCTTGGTTCATGTAGCGGGCAAAGTTAAGAAACCTGATGTCTATCCACTTCTTCAAGGATCCCGAGTAGCTGATGCAATCAAGGCAGCTGGAGGTGCAAAGAAAGGCGTAGAACTTAACGATATCAATCTGGCAAGAGTGCTCATCGATGGGGAACAGGTATTTGTTGGCTATCTGCCAGAAATAGTGAAAAGTAGTTCGAAAAAAGCAAGAGCGAAATTCACAGGGATAATCAATATAAATCGAGGAACGAAAGCAGAATTTGATTCACTCGTGGGAATTGGGCCGGTTATTGCAGGCAAGATCATTAAATATCGAAACGAGAATGGTCCATTTATGGCGATTGAAGACCTATTGAAAGTTTCTGGGGTGGGCGCCAAGACTCTCGAGCGGATGCGGCCACGTCTCACCTTGTAAATCTTCCAAGTCGCGAGAAATACACGGATTATCGATTCTTTATCTATGCGGTAGGGCTCTGGATAGGAGCTACGGCAGCGAGCTATATCTCTTGGTGGGCAGCACTGGCGGCGCTTGTATTCGCTCTCATCTCTCTCGCGCTCTTTAATCGAATATGGGTTATTGCCCTTGCTCTTGTCATTGGCTCGGCAAGTTATTTAGTTCATTCGGCAACGTTGATAGATAGCGCAGTCGGGGAGTTGGCTCGAAATCGTTCCTCAGCAGAACTTATTCTTGTTGTAACCAGCGACTGTAAAGTCACTGGCCATAAGGTTTATGGGTCCCACCTCAAACGACCGAACATCTCATTCCTAGCAAGGACAAAAACTTTTTCATCCGAAGGTTCACGCATTCATGTGCGTGTTCCGATTCGAATCCTAGGGAATTTTAAGAAGTGTGCTGATTTGGGAAGTGTCATCAAAATTACAGGAAGATTCATTGAGACGAAAGAGAAGCGTGTTGCAGGAACACTCATCGCCTCAAGTGAATTAAACGTTCTCGAACCTGCGAGTGCTTTTTCAAAATTTCTCTCCGGAGTCCGTGCTGATTTTCGAAAGCGTGCCAGTGATTTAGGGGGAGATGCCGGAGCGCTTATCCCAGGAATGATTTTGGGCGACACTTCACTCCAGGGCGAGCAATTTTCTTCGCAGATGCGACGTGCTGGACTCTCGCATCTCACTGCTGTGAGCGGAGCAAATTTTGCAATTGTGAGCGCACTTGTCTTCTATCTCTTTCGTGGAGTTGTTCCAAGAATCATTCCGAGGCTAATCCTTACCTCAATCTTTCTCGTGATTTTCCTGCTTCTCGTGCGGCCCTCACCATCAGTATTACGCGCAGGAGTGATGGCTGCGGTTGTCTTGTTATCGAAAGCTTCGGGTAATTCTCGAAACTCTGTTGCCGCTCTTGCAACTGCCATTGCTCTCTTGCTCTTACTTGATCCTTTTCAGGCGGTAGATCCTGGTTTCGTACTTTCTGTCCTGGCTACAAGTGGATTGATATTTATTGCCCCTCGTATTACTGAGAAATTGAAGCAGTATCTTCCCGAGTGGCTTGCAGAAATAATTTCAATACCTTGCGCAGCGACAATTACCTGTACGCCCTACATCATCTTTCTTTCCGGTGAAGTTTCTATATTGAGCGTGCTTTTCAACGTTCTGGTCGCACCAGTCGTTGCCCCAATAACGATTCTCGGCTTTATCGCAGTACTTGCCCTTCCCATTCCATTTATCTCGGAATTCCTTCTTCTCATCGCAAAGGGCTTTTCGCAGTGGATCGTCTTCGTATCAGGATTGACCAATCATGTTCCTTCGTGGGGGATCACTCCACTTCTCATGATTATTCTGATCATTCTCGTATCGATTACTTTAAAGAGGCGTTCCTTAAGCATCTATGTTGTATTGGTTCTGGCGCTTTTAGCCATTAATCTCGCGCCACGAATGGCCTTTCCAGGAAATGATTGGAAAGTACTGCAGTGTGATGTTGGCCAAGGAGATGCGCTACTTATCAATCTTGGAAGAGGAAGTGCAATTCTTTTTGATGCAGGTCCTGACCCCAACTTGCTGCGGCGTTGTCTCTCAGTTGCAAAAATCGACTCCATTCCATTGGTTGTTATCTCTCACGGTCATGCTGATCACTACTTTGGAATGAAGGAAATCTCATCGCGGATTGATGTAGGTACTGTTTGGAGTAATGGAAACGCTTCTGTGAAAGAGATGACTCAAGATCAAGCCATCACGGTTGAACAAGGAATCCGCGCTCACATAGGTGACGTAACGCTGGAAGTCTTATGGCCAAATTCAGTTTTGCAGGACTTCGCAAGCGTGGATGGCGATGGATCATCAGAAAACAATAGAAGTTTGGTTTTGCTCGTTACCATGAATGGAGTGAGGATTCTGGTCACGGGAGATATCGAACCCGAAGTACAGAGACTGATATCCGAGAAATATGACCTGAGAGATATCGATATTCTCAAAGTTCCACATCATGGTTCACGCTTCCAAGATTCAAGTTTTATTTCTGAAGTGAGCCCTGAACAATCGCTCATCAGCGTTGGGGCTGGAAATTCATATGGCCATCCCAATTCTGAACTCATTCAGGAGCTGATTGAACGGGGATCGAAAGTTGCCAGAACTGATAGCGACGGGCCGATTTCTGTGGCGTGGAGATTTGATGACAGCGCCAAGCGATATATATTCACCATGAAAACAATGAGGAAGGAGTGGTGGCGAATCCAATGGTTGTGAATTCAATGGCTACAAATTCGATACTCCTTATTCATGGTGGCGAATCGGTACTTGCCGATCGCGCTCTGGCGGAAGCGCTAACTCTGAGAAGTGATTTTGAAAAGACGGTCCTCGATGGTTCTGGACTTGAGCCTGGTCGTTATGGAGAGGCTGTTGCACCCTCACTCTTCGCTGACAAAAGAGTTGTGGTCGTAAGAGATCTGCAAGATGTCACTGTCGAAGTGCAAGAGGAGATAGAAGCGCTCTTTGAGAGCGTCGATCCAAATCTGCATCTGATTTTTATTCATAAGGGTGGAGTTAAAGGAAAAGGATTACTCGACAAAATCAAAAAGCTTAAGCCTGAGATTATTACCTGCGAACCGATGAAGAAAGCTTCAGATAAAGAAGCCTTCGTCCGTGAGGAATTTACTCGACACGGAAGAAAGATTTCTTCGGGCGCAGTCTCAGCTCTGGTTGATGCCACAGGAAGCGACACTCGCGAGCTTGCAGCAGCCTGTAGCCAGATTGCTTTTGACACCAATGCAGGTAAGGCTGTTATTGATGAAGAAGATATAGCCAAGTACTACCAAGGAAGAGTTGAAGCCACAGGATTTGATGTTGCTGATGCGACCCTCGCGGGGGATCCACGTGGCGCACTAATAGCGCTACGTAATGCACTTGATACCGGAACTGATCCCATCATGATTGTTTCTGCGCTGACATCCTCGATTCGAACATTGGCAAAAGTTTCTGGAGCGCCCCGAAATGCAAATGCCTTTCAACTTGCTGGCTCACTCGGACTTGCTCCATGGCAGATTGATAAAGCGCGCCGCCAACTATCGAAATGGTCTCCAGCGCTGATTGCTTTTTCAGTTCAAGAACTTTCGAAAGCTGATGTAGCGATTAAAGGGGCAGAAGCCGATCCGCTCTATGCACTCGAGCGAAGCGTTGTTGCAATCGCCTCCAAAGTCGGGGCTCGTTAGCCCCTATATTTGCGGCAGGGAGAGCTCGTTACAAGCGGACTTTTCTCAGTTTGAGCCTTCGCGCAGGCGGCTGATACCCTTCGGCGCTCAAGTTAACCCAACCGGAAGGCTTTACGTTCGTGGCAAATATCAAGTCCCAGATCAAGCGAATCAAGACCAACGAAAAGGCGCGCCTGCGCAATAAGTCAGTTCGCTCATCCTTCAAGACCGCGATTCGCCGTTTCCGTGATGCTGTTGCTGCTGGTGACTCCAAGGCGATTGCTACTGAACTCCAGAGCGCTACACGTGAACTCGATGTTGCAGTATCAAAGGGCGTTATTCATGCCAACCAAGCTGCCAACAAGAAGTCAGCAATGGCAAAGTCAGCTCACAAAGCTGGCGTTCGTTAATCAAGCCAACTCACATTCCTTAGTAGGCGGTCGCTAATGCCTGCAATTCCGTTAGCAAAAGCGCCACAACCCTCTGCCACAAATCCAGCGCAGATTCGAAATTTCTGCATCATCGCCCACATCGATCACGGTAAATCCACTCTTGCCGATCGTATGTTGGGAATAACGGGCGTTGTCGAAGCGCGCAACATGCGCGAGCAATATCTCGATCGTATGGATATCGAACGCGAACGCGGAATCACCATCAAGAGCCAAGCCGTACGACTGCCATGGAAATCTGGAATTGATGGTCAGGAATATATCCTCAACATGATTGATACTCCCGGCCACGTCGACTTCACTTACGAAGTCTCTCGATCACTTGCGGCCTGCGAAGGTGCAATTCTTCTCGTGGACTGCGCTCAAGGCATCGAAGCACAGACTCTGGCAAATCTTTATTTAGCGATGGAAAATAACCTCACGATTATTCCGGTTTTAAATAAGATTGATTTACCTGCAGCTCAACCTGAGAAATTTGCAATTGAGTTATCCAAACTTGTGGGATGTAAGCCAGAAGATTGCTTGAAAGTCTCAGGAAAAACTGGCGCTGGTGTTGAAGAGCTTCTCGATCAAATCGTCGCCCAGATTCCGCCTCCACAAGGAAATCCTGATGGACCGGCACGCGCCCTCATCTTTGACTCGGTGTATGACACGTATCGTGGCGTTGTTACCTATGTTCGTGTCTTCGATGGAAAACTCTCGCCGCGCGAACAGATTCAAATGTTCTCAACCGCTGCAAAACATGAGCTTCTTGATATCGGCGTCATCTCACCAGAACCTGTCTCCAGCAAAGGACTTGGCGTTGGCGAAGTGGGTTACTTGATTACAGGCGTGAAAGATGTTCGTCTATCTCGCGTCGGCGATACCGTCACTACATTTCACAAGCCAGCAAAAGAGGCGCTCGGCGGATATAAAGATCCGAAGCCGATGGTGTTCTCAGGTCTTTATCCCATTGATGGCGATGAATATCCGATGTTGCGCGATGCGCTCGATAAATTGCAGCTCAATGATGCTGCATTAGTGTACGAACCAGAAACTTCTGCAGCGCTGGGCTTTGGTTTTCGCTGTGGCTTCCTTGGACTACTTCATATGGAGATCGTGCGCGAGCGTTTAGAGCGCGAATTTAATCTCACCCTAATCTCAACCGCTCCTAACGTCGTTTACCGCGTGACAAAAGAAGGCGGCGAGGAACTCATCGTTACCAACCCAAGTGAATATCCCAGTGGCAAGGTTGATAAAGTTCTTGAGCCAATCGTGCGCGCCACGATTCTCTCTCCGACCGATTACATCGGAACCATCATGGAGCTATGCCAACAGCGTCGTGGAACGCTCAATGGAATGGACTATCTCTCTGAAGATCGCGTGGAGATTCGTTACACATTGCCACTTGCTGAAATCGTCTTTGATTTCTTCGATCAATTGAAATCTCGCACCAAAGGTTACGCATCCCTTGATTACGAGCCTATTGGCGAAGCTGAAGGAGATCTCGTCAAAGTCGATATCTTGTTGCAGGGCGATACGGTCGACGCATTTAGTTCGATCGTGCATCGCGAGAAGGCTTATTCCTATGGCGTCATGATGACCACAAAATTGCGTGAACTCATTCCAAGGCAGCAATTCGAAGTTCCCATCCAGGCCGCTATCGGCGCCAAGATTATTGCGCGCGAAAATATCCGAGCGATTCGCAAAGATGTTCTCGCTAAATGTTACGGTGGAGATATTTCGCGTAAGCGCAAACTTCTTGAGAAGCAAAAAGAGGGTAAGAAGCGCATGAAGATGGTGGGGCGCGTTGAAGTTCCCCAAGAAGCATTCATTGCCGCGCTTGCCACAAATGCTGATGCTGAAAGTGGAAAGGTCAAGAAGTAAGTGAGCCGCCGGCTCTCGTTCTATATTCATATCCCTTATTGCGCTAAGCGCTGTGGTTATTGTGATTTTAATACCTACACACCTGCTGAATTACAAGGTCCAGATCTCGCAACTGTCTCGCAGAATTACATTGATGCTGCTATCCGCGAAATAGAGTTGGCTCATTCCACTGTGGGAGCAGCGCAAGTACCTTCGATCTTTTTTGGTGGCGGCACTCCTTCGCTGATGCCCGCTGGGGAATTAGCGCGGGTGATAGCGAGAATCGGCGAACACTTTGAAGTACTCGATGATGCTGAAATTACTCTAGAGGTTAATCCTGATTCAGTAACACCAGAGTTCCTCGGCACCATGCGTGAATCTGGAGCGACGCGAATCTCGATGGGAATGCAATCAGCAGTACCTCATGTACTAGAAGCCCTTGATCGCACCCATAAACCAGAGAATGTTGTGAGCGCAGTAAATGCTGCGGTGAGCGCAGGTTTTGAAAATATCAGCGTTGATCTGATTTATGGAGCGCCTGGCGAAAGCATTGCAGATTGGAAAACGAGCGTTACAGCGGCGATGGAATTACCAATTAATCACATCAGCGCCTATGCCTTGATTGTGGAGCGTGGAACGAAGTTAGCTGCCCAAATTGCCCGCGGCGAGTTAACGCTTCCTGATGACGATGAAACTGCCGAAAAGTACTTGATAGCTGATGACGCTTTTGAGAGTGCAGGTTTCTCTTGGTACGAGCTGAGTAATTGGAGCAAGCCGGGCGGAGAATGTCGTCACAACATTGCATATTGGGATGGATCGCATTGGTGGGGAGTAGGCCCCGGTGCACATTCATATGTAGATAAAAAGCGTTGGTGGAATGTAAAACATCCATCGACCTATCAGCAGAAGATTTTCAAGAATGAAATTCCAGAACTCAGTAGTGAAATCTTGACTAGTGAGAATTTGGCAGATGAGTTCGTGATGCTTCAAATTCGCCGAAGAGAGGGTATACAACTCTCTGCATTAACTGATCTGCAGATAAAGAAGGCAGAACCATTTCTTGGTAGTGGCCACCTCGAAGAAAAAAGCTGGAGTGAAAAGAAGTTAGTTCTAAGCAAGGAAGGTCGCCTGATTGCCGACCGAATCGTGCGAGAGTTAGTGTTGTAGTAACTTTTCTTCCTATGACCACCCTTCATACCGTTATCAGCTTGCTATTAGCTCTGATTTTTCTCATCGCTGGCCTTTCTAAGGCAAGCGGTAGCAACGCTGGCCTTTCCGGCACTCGTGATGTGGGTTTTCCTGATGGCTTGGCGCGCTTGGTTGGTCTCTTTGAGACGCTAGCGGCATCTGCTCTGGTTATCGGATTTGCACTTGATAACTCAGATCTCGAGCTTTATGGATTTATAGCGATCTGGTTCATCATGGCGGGAGCTATTTTCTTTCATTTCAAAGCTAACAAAGTTCGAACTGGATTCCCAGCTATGCTGCTAATCATTTTGGCAACTATTGGTATTGCCACGATTTAAGTTGAATAGATGAATGATTGATATGGAAACACGTCAACTAGATATTCTGCGAGCGATTGTTGAGGAGTATGTCGCAACTGAGGAGCCAGTAGGTTCCAAAGCAATCTCTCAACGACATGGGCTTGGTATATCGCCTGCGACGATTCGTAACGAAATGTCAGTCCTTGAAGATGCGGGCTTCATCACGCAACCACACACAAGCGCAGGGCGTATTCCTACCGATAAGGGTTATCGACTTTTCGTCGACAAGATTGCCACCGTCAAACCCCTTTCAAATGCAGAGCGTCGCGCCATTGAAACTTTCCTGGAAGGCGCTAACGATCTTGATGACATCGTTATGCGGACGGTCCGACTTTTGGCCCAAGTCACAAAGCAAGTTGCTGTGGTGCAATATCCCTCACTCACAAAGTCGCGGGTTCGTCATATTGAATTAGTACTCCTCACGCCGACGCGATTGATGATGGTGCTCATTACTAACACTGGGCGAGTTGAACAGCGGGTCTTGGAACTTCCATATGAGCTCAATGAACAGCTGCTGGGAGATTTACGTCAACGCCTTAATGGCGCAGTTACTGGAAAATCAATGTCGGATGTTGCCCCACAATTGGAGGGAATTTTGGCTGCGTTTGGTAGAAACGAGCGAACATCTACAGCACTTATCATCTCTAACTTGATTGAAATGGCCATTGAGAAACCAGAAGAGAAAGTAGTCCTAGCAGGTACTGCAAACTTGGCACGTGGAACCGGAGAGTCCAGCGATATCCATGGAATTCTTGAAGCGTTGGAAGAGCAAGTTGTTCTACTCCGTCTTTTAAGTGATGCTGGCGAAACGATGCGGGTTCGCATAGGTGAAGAGCAAGATGAATCAGGCTTAAAGCGCACAAGTTTGGTGACGATGAGTTACGGAGTAGAAGGAAATCCCTTGGGTGGACTTGGAATTCTCGGCCCAACCCGTATGGATTATTCATCGTCGATGTCCGCAGTCAATGCGGTCGCTCGATATGTCGGACGATTCCTTATCGATAGTCAATCATGAGCGATCACTATCAAGTATTAGGCGTTGATCGAAGCGCTTCTCAAGACGAAATAAAGAAGGCTTATCGCAAATTAGCGCGCGAAATGCATCCAGATGTAAATCCTGATCCCAAAGTTCAAGATCGCTTTAAGGAGATCACGGCCGCATACGAAGTTTTAAGTGATCCTGATAAGAGAAGTTCTTATGATCGTGGCGGAGATGGATACGGCGGCTTTGGTGGTGGATTTGGTGGATTTAGCGACATCATGGATGCGTTCTTTGGTGGCGGCGGATCTCCACGCGGTCCGCGTCCACGAATGCGCCAAGGTCAAGATGCGTTGATTCGAGTAACGATTGAACTTCATGATGCGTGCTTTGGAACAACTCGAGAGATCGGCGTAGAAACCGCGATTATCTGCACGAAGTGTGGCGGCGATGGATGTGCTGCTGGAACATCTCCACGCACCTGCGATATTTGTAAAGGTCGAGGCGAAATTCAACAGGTAACGCGCTCCTTTATTGGCCAAGTGATGACATCTCGTCCTTGCGGCACGTGCCAAGGATTTGGAACAGTCATTCCCTCAGCATGTAGTGAATGTGCGGGAGATGGCCGTGTTCGCGCGCGGAGAAATCTTGATGTGAAGATCCCTGCAGGAGTTGAAACGGGTAATCGCATTCAATTATCAGGTCAAGGTGAAGTTGGTCCTGGTGGTGGGCCAGCAGGTGACTTGTATGTCGAAATAATCGTTTCTGACCATGATCAATTAGTTCGAGAGGGCGATGACTTACACATTGCCGTTTCAGTTCCGATGACAGGAGCTGCGCTCGGAACTTCTATGAGAATTCAATCTCTTGATGGCGAAATAGAGTTGGAAATTAAGCCGGGAACTCAGAGTGGACAGATCATTCCTATTCGCGGCAAGGGTATGACCAAGCTTCGCGGTGGTGGACGCGGCGAGCTTTTTGCACATATCAACGTGGAAATCCCTACCAAACTCTCACGTAAGCAAGAAGAGTTACTCAAAGAGTTTGCGGCAGAACGTGGTGATAGCGAAAAATCAAATAAGGTCACGTCGCGCAAAGGCGATTCTGATTCTGATGGTGGATTCTTTGGCAAATTTAGAGATGCCTTTAGGAATTGATGCTCCCGGTATTTCTCATTGAATCACTGCCTGACAGTGGTGAAGTTGTTCTCGACGGCGATGAAGCCCATCATGCAATATCAGTCTCTCGCGTGAAGCTAGGAGAGCACCTTGCGTTAACAGATGGCAGGGGCGCACGCGCTGAAGTTGAAGTTATTGAAGTAAGAAAGAAATCACTGACCGCAAGAATTCTTCTTCATGAGGATATTCCAAATTCGGAAATTCAACTCACCGTCCTCCAGGCGCTCACGAAAGGCGATCGCGCTCGTGAGACGGTAGAGCTATTAACAGAGGCTGGAGTCAATCAGATTCTTCCTTGGAGCGCAGCGCGCTCAATTGGACAGTGGAAAGATGAGAGTGAGGCCCAAGAAAAGTGGCAGCTTTGGGCTCGCGAAGCCACAAAGCAATCACGACGTAGCTGGATTCCTAGCGTTGCAAAACTTCATTCTTTAAACGATGCGATTGAAAGTTTTTCGCATTTTGATCTTGTACTACTTTTCCATGAAGGATCGACAGAAAAATTATCTACGCTGCTCCATACTCAACAACCCAAGAAAGTCCTCATCATTATTGGTCCTGAGGGTGGTATCACTCAGGAAGAAAGTGAAAGTTTCATGGCTGCAGGTGCAAAAATCGTAAGTATGGGAAGACCGATCTTTCGCGCTGCACATGCTGGAGCAGCAGCTCTTGCCGCCGTTCAAACTGCGCTTGGAATCTGGTAGAGATACGCCATGAAATGCCTATTTTGTGCAATCGTTGCAGGCGATATACCGGCTAGCAAAGTAAAAGAAAACTCGAACGTTCTTGCATTTAACGATATCAATCCGCAAGCTCCAACACATATTTTGATAATTCCAAAAGCGCATTATGAGAATGCAGCGGAACTCGCTGCTGCTGACCAGAAAGTTCTGGGCGAACTCTTTGCTATGGCTCGCGAGATTGCTGACGAGAAAACGCTCAATGGCTATCGCACCGTCTTTAATACCGGAGAAGATGGCGGCCAGACAGTTTTCCACGCTCATCTTCATCTCTTAGGTGGCCGATCACTTCAGTGGCCACCCGGATAGAACCTCGTTAAAGAAACTGGATAGAATCGCCCCAATGGATCGCATCGTTCTTACTCTGCCTGCTGATATCCCGAGCGTTGCCTTAACCGGTCCTAATGACTCATACATTCGAGCCTTAGAAAGCGCATTTCGCGATGTTGCAATCACAGTACGCGGAAATGAAGTCATTCTCCGAGGATCGGCTGAAGGAACTGAGCGAGTAAAGAAATTAATGCAGAACTTCCTCACCGTAGTTCGCGCTGGTCAACCATTAAGTGATGATGCAGTTCGTCGTTCCATCGCCATGATTCTCAGCGATGGCAATGAGACCCCAGCTGAAGTTCTCACACTCAATATTTTGAGCAATCGTGGAAAGACAATTCGCCCGAAGACCTCAAATCAAAAGAAATATGTCGATGCTATTGATAAGCACACGGTGACATTTGGAATTGGTCCAGCAGGTACTGGAAAAACATATTTAGCGATGGCGAAAGCCGTTCAAGCGCTGCAATCAAAACAAGTAAATCGCATAATCCTCACTCGTCCCGCAGTAGAAGCAGGGGAGCGCCTTGGATTTCTTCCTGGAACACTTCACGAGAAGATCGATCCATATCTACGCCCACTCTTTGATGCGCTTCATGACATGCTTGATCCCGATGCAATTCCTCGCTTGATGTCATCAGGAACAATCGAAGTGGCGCCACTTGCATACATGCGAGGTCGCACGCTCAACGATTCATTCATCATTCTCGATGAAGCCCAAAATACCTCTCCAGAACAGATGAAGATGTTTCTTACTCGACTCGGCTTCAGTTCGAAGATGGTCGTAACGGGGGATATCACCCAGATAGATCTTCCTACCCACCAAGAATCAGGGCTCAGCATTGTCCGTGAAATTCTGGAGGGTATCGATGACATCTCATTTATGGATTTAACTTCTGAAGATGTGGTACGCCATCGACTCGTGAGCGAGATTGTCGATGCATACGGCAGATTCGATGATTCGGTGGGCGGCAATCGAGCTAGTCGTCGCGTCAACAAACCCCGTTCCCTAAGGAGTGATCGCTAGCTTTTCTTTACTTCGAAAGAAGTTAAGAAAGAGTGCGAAATGATTATAGAAATATCAAACTTAACAAAGTCGGAATGTGATGAAAGCAGACTGGAATCTGTTGCTAGTTTTGCCATGGAATCACTAGGAATTCATCGTGACTCAGAATTGAGCATCTCGCTCGTTGATGAAGAAGAAATGAGTGCGCTCCATGTGCGCTGGATGGATGAACCTGGTGCGACTGATGTTCTCTCTTTTCCGATGGACGAAATGAAGCCCCATAGCGCCGCCCAAGGACCGGGCATGGTTGGAGATATCGTGCTCTGCCCTGACTTTGCGGTGAAGCAAGCTAAAGATGCGGGCCACTCACTTCAAGAGGAGTTAGAGTTATTAACGGTGCACGGGGTGCTACACCTTTTGGGTTATGACCATCGAGAAAGTGAAGAGAAGAAAGAGATGTTCGGTCTGCAGGAAGAATTCCTAGGAAAATGGAGATCTAAAGCATGAGCCCCTCAGCAGTTCTCTCGGTCATCTCATTACTTCTCTTTGCTGGATTTCTCGCGGGCTCTGAGTCTGCGATTAACTCGATTTCCCGTGTATTTGTGGAAGAGCTCGAACTTAAATCGTCACGTTCAGCCGCATGGGTGCAGCGCGTCATCAAAGAGCCTGCTCGTTATTTAAACGTCATACTCTTTGTACGAAAAGCATGTGAACTCACCGCTACCGTTATAGTGGCCGAATCATTTGTTAGATTGTTTGATTCGATTCCCTCGGGGCTATCTGCAGCTGTTGGCGTGATGTTAGTTCTTTCCTATGTTGTGGTGGGAGTAGGACCGCGCACGCTCGCCAAGCAGAATGCAGGTCGATGGATTGTGCCGGCATGTTTTGTCGCTGTTGTAATGTCAAAGGTACTTGGCCCCATCACAGCGCTCCTTATTGCGATTGGAAATGCCATTACCCCAGGAAAAGGTTTTAAAACCGGGCCGTTTGCAAACGAAGCGGAACTGCGCGACTTAGTAGATCAAGCGCATGAACGTGGCCTGGTTGAAGAGTCAGAACACGAGATGATCCACTCCGTTTTCGAACTAGGAGACACCTTGGTTCGTGAATTAATGGTGCCGCGTACCGAAATGGTATGGATTGAAGGAAGTAAGAACCTCAGACAAGGTCTCTCTTTAGCACTGCGCTCTGGATTTACTCGCATCCCAGTAATTGGCGAGAATCTCGACACGATTCTTGGTATCGCATATGTCAAAGATCTTGCAAAGCGAACCCATGAATATCGTGAATCTGAACTAACAGAATTAGTAAAAGACCATCTTCGAAAAGCAACTTTCGTCCCAGAAACGAAGACCGCATCTGATCTACTCAAAGAGATGCAACGTGACCAGATACATCTTGCGATTGTTGTGGATGAATATGGCGGTACTGCAGGCTTGATCACGATTGAAGATATTCTCGAAGAAATCGTCGGGGAAATTGCCGATGAGTATGACGATGATGTCGATGAATTGGAATGGGTAACACCAACTCAAGCTCGTGTCTCAGCGCGACTTCATCTCGAGGATTTAGCCGATAACCTCGAACTCGACCTCAGTGCTGAAGAGCTTGAAGATGTTGACACCATTGGCGGATATGTCGCAAAAGTTCTAGGTCGAGTTCCTATCCCGGGAAGCGCAGTCACGCTCCATGGATGGCAGATCACGGCCGAACGCCCTGTGGGTCGTCGCCATCGAATTGCCACATTCTTATTGGAGAAAGCCGCTGCCGAAGAGAAAGTCGAAGAGGTTTAGAGTTCTCTGATGCGTATCGTGAGATTTACTCCACCTCAGGGCTCCAAGCTCGGAAGTGATCCTCATTTTGGAGTTATGGAAGATGAGAAGACTATTCGGGCAATCGCAAGCGATCCGTTATATGCAGGCATATTCAAAGAAGATGAGACTTTCTTACTTGAAGACGTTCGCTTACTTGCGCCAGTAATTCCACGGAGCAAGGTGGTCTGTGTTGGTAAGAATTATGCTGACCACGCCGCAGAAATGGGCGGGGAAGTACCGGAAGAGCCCATCATTTTTATCAAACCCAACACGTCGGTTATTGGCCCGAATGACATTATTCAGTGGCCATCCTCAAGTGAGCGAATCGATCACGAAGCTGAACTTGCTGTCGTGATTTCTAAAATCTGTAAAGAAGTTCCGCGCGAGAAAGCAAAAGATGTAATTTTCGGCTACACCGTTGCAAATGATGTAACGGCAAGAGATCTCCAGAAGAAAGATGGTCAATGGTCGCGCGCAAAGGGCTTTGACACCTTCTGTCCGATTGGGCCATGGATTGATACTGAATTTGTACCTGGCTCACAACTTGTAACCGCAACCGTTGATGGAGAGCTCAAGCAATCTGCGCCACTGTCCGATATGGTTTTTGATGTGCCATTCATTATCGAGTTCGTTACCAAAGTAATGACGCTATTGCCAGGAGATGTGATTCTGACTGGAACTCCCTCTGGAATTGGGCCTATGAACGCTGGAGGCGAAGTCGAAGTTGCAGTGGAAGGTTTAGGTTCTTTGAAGAATAAGGTGTCGAACCGTGCCAGCTGATCACAAGAGTGCTCAGAGAGAAGTACGCACCCGTTTTGCGCCATCACCGACTGGCGATCTTCACGTTGGAAATATTCGCACTGCGCTCTTTGATTGGGCTTATGCGCGACATACGGGAGGAAAGCTCATCTTCCGCATTGAAGATACCGATCGTGAACGCGTGACTGATGAATACATTCAGCGTGCAATCGAAACTCTCCAGTGGCTCGGCTTGAATTGGGATGAGGGCCCTGAAGTTGGTGGACCTTATGGACCTTATCTACAATCGCAACGTCTTGATATCTATAACGAATGGGCTCAAAAGTTCCTACAGAATGGCGATGCCTATAACTGCTACTGCTCGACTGAAGAGCTTGAAGCGCGACGTGAGAAGCAACGCGAACTCAATCAGGCACCGGGATACGACGGAAAGTGTCGCTCGCTAAGCGCTGATGAGATATCTCGCTTCCAAGCAGAAGGCCGTAAGCCAGTTATACGTATGCGCATGCCCGATGGTGAGACTCGCTTTACTGACTTGATTCGCGGGGAAGTGACTTTCGATCACAAATTTGTACCTGATTTCGTATTGATGCGAGCTGATGGTTCACCGCTCTACACGTTAGCGGTGGCGGTTGATGATGTCTTGATGAAAGTAACTCACGTTTTACGAGGAGAAGATCTGCTCTCTTCCACTCCACGACAAATTCGGGTCTATCAAGCGATGGGAGTTGCAGCAGAAGACTTTCCATTCTTCGCACATCTTCCGTTCGTGATGGGGCAAGATAATGCCAAACTCTCCAAACGTAATGGTGAAGTTTCTATTGCCTGGTATCGCGAACAAGGTTTCCTGCCAGAAGCACTCTGTAACTACTTAGCACTTCTGGGATGGTCGCCCGGGGATGATCGGGAAAATATTACGATGGAAGAGCTCGTTCAACTCTTCACTGTAGAGCGAGTCAATAGCTCACCAGCGCGTTTTGATATGAAGAAACTGGAAGCAATCAATGGAGACAAGATTCGCGCACTCACAATTGATGATTTCTTAACGCGCGCGCTTCCATTCCTGCTCAAAGATGGCGTCATTCAAGGAAGTGATGCTGAAATCACCGTCGTAAAGTCAGCGCTACCTATCATTCAAGAACGTATCGCGCGGATGAATGAAGTTACTGCAATGTTGAAATTCCTCTTTGTAGAGAAAGTGACGTTTGATGCCGAGTCATCAAGCAAGATTGGCGAAGAGCCTTCGCAACATGTAATTAAGAGGGCGCTTGAGGTACTCCAGCCCCTTAGTGAATGGAAGCATGATCTGATTGAAGCCGAATTGCGCAAAGCGCTGCTTGACGAAATGGGCCTGAAGCCACGCGTTGCTTTTGGGCCAGTGAGAATTGCAGTAACGGGCAGCCATATCTCGCCACCACTTTTTGAATCGATGGAGTTACTCGGTAAAGAACGGTCTATCGCACGTCTTACTGCGGCAATTAGTTAAGCCCCAAAATTCGGGGTATTCTTGCGCGCAATTGCAGCGTTGTTATCAGCGCAGTAATGAGCAGTAGATATTGGGGTATGGGGTAATTGGCAGCCCAGCTGATTCTGGTTCAGCTTGTCTAGGTTCGAGTCCTGGTACCCCAGCCACGTTCGTTCTTAACACCACAGTCAAGAACTAACGGCGTAACAACTGAATAAACGAGATCTGGCCCCGTCGTCTAGCGGCCTAGGACTCTGGCTTCTCAAGCCAGCTACGAGGGTTCGAATCCCTTCGGGGCTGCCAGACTCGTTTAGTGAAATCGTGGTAATTGAATGCAGATGGTAAGTGCATTTAGATAATTATTGAAATTAGTTAATTAAGATTTCTTAGAGATATATTCGCTTAATCGCGCAGCTGTTGCCACAACCGCAGCGGCATGAATTCGTCCAGGTTGACGACCCAATCTTTCAATTGGCCCACTAATACTTACTGCCGCAATTACGCGATTATTAGGGCCGCGAACCGGCGCAGAAACAGAGGCAACGCCGGGCTCACGTTCTCCAACACTTTGTGCCCAACCGCGTCGGCGTACTGCAGAAAGAGCAGCGGCGTTAAAACGTGCATTCGTTAATGCGCGATGAAGTTTGTCAGCATCTTCCCACGCCAAAAGTATCTGGGCAGCAGATCCCGCATTCATAGTGAGGGCTGCGCCAATCGGAACAGAATCACGTAGACCTGAAAGACGTTCAGCGGCAGCAACACAGATGCGCATATCTCCTTGGCGACGATAAAGCTGCGCGCTTTCACCTGTTGCATCGCGAAGTGCGGTGAGTGCTGGAGTCGCTGCGGCTAGAAGTCGATCTTCGCCAGCAGATGCTGAGAGTTCACCGGATCTCGGGCCGAGAATAAATCGACCGTTGAGGTCGCGGGCTACAAGGCGGTGAAATTCCAATGCGACGGCTAGTCGATGCGCAGTCGGACGCGCGATCTTTGTGGCGGCAACAAGTTCAGAAAGTGAGTGTGGTCCAGATTCCAAGACGCCTAGAATTCTTACGGCTTTATCTAGGACGCCAACTCCGCTATTCTTTTTGTCCATAATCTAATATTGCCATCTCATGATGTGAGAAGCAAACCACAAGGGGTTAGACAAGAACATGGGTAAGACGCTCGCGGAAAAAGTTTGGGAAGATCATGTCGTCCGCCGCACAGCAGGCGAGCCAGATCTTCTCTACATCGACCTGCATCTGATTCACGAAGTCACAAGTCCACAAGCATTTGACGGTTTAAGGCTAAGTGGAAGAAAAGTCCGTCGCCCTGATTTAACGCTCGCCACCGAAGACCATAACGTCCCTACTCTTGATATTGATAAACCTATTGCAGATCCCGTATCGCGACTCCAGGTCGATACTTTGCGGAAGAATTGTGCTGAATTTGGTGTGCGAATCCATTCCTTGGGCGATGTTGAACAAGGCATCGTTCACGTGGTGGGCCCACAACTTGGATTAACTCAACCTGGTATGACAATTGTCTGCGGCGATTCGCATACCTCAACACATGGCGCATTTGGAGCTCTCGCATTTGGAATTGGCACCAGCGAAGTTGAACATGTTCTCGCTACTCAAACTCTTCCTCTTGCCAAACCAAAGACTATGGCGATTAATGTCGAAGGAACGCTCAAGCCTGGCGTCACAAGCAAAGACATCATCTTGGCGATCATCGCCAAGATCAGCACAGGTGGCGGTCAAGGCTATGTTTTGGAGTATCGCGGCAGCGCAATCCGCGCACTTTCGATGGAAGCGCGTATGACTATCTGCAATATGTCGATTGAAGCCGGAGCTCGCGCAGGATTGATTGCACCTGATGAAACAACTTTCAATTACATCAAAGGTCGTCCACATGCTCCGCAAGGCGCTGATTGGGATGCCGCGGTTGCTTATTGGAAGACGCTGAAGACCGATGATGATGCGACATTTGATAAAGAGATCTACCTCAACGCTGATGAACTATCGCCATTCGTTACTTGGGGTACAAATCCGGGACAAGGAATCCCGCTGAATAGCGAGGTCCCTAACCCTGAATCCTTTAGCGATCCTGAAGAGCGCACCGCCGCAGAACGCGCGCTGGTCTACATGGACCTCGCAGCCGGAACTCCGATGAAAAAGATAAAGATTGATACTGTTTTTCTCGGCTCATGCACCAACGGCCGTATCGAAGATTTACGAGCTGCTGCTGCGATTATTAAGGGCAAGAAAGTAGATTCCAATACGCGCATGATGGTCGTCCCCGGTTCTGCGCGCGTGAGATTGCAGGCTGAATCGGAAGGGCTCGACAAAGTCTTTCTTGATGCTGGTGCTGAATGGCGCAGCGCTGGTTGCTCCATGTGTCTTGGTATGAATCCTGACCAGTTGAAGCCAGGGGAGCGTTCAGCATCCACGAGCAATAGAAATTTCGAAGGCCGTCAAGGTAAAGGCGGTCGCACCCATCTTGTTAGCCCACTTGTTGCAGCGGCGACTGCAATTCGCGGCACGCTTTCATCGCCAGCAGATTTGTAGGAGGAGCCATGGAAAAATTCATTTCTCACACTGGAACTGGCATCCCGCTACGTCGCAGCAACGTAGATACCGACCAGATCATCCCTGCTGTCTATCTCAAGCGCGTTACTCGCTCGGGGTTTGAAGATGGACTCTTTGCAGCATGGCGTAACGACCCAGAATTTGTCTTAAATAAAGCAGAGTTCAAAGCCGCAACGATTTTGGTAGCCGGAGTTGATTTTGGGACCGGATCTTCTCGTGAGCACGCGGTATGGGCGCTGCAGAACTATGGCTTCAAGGTAGTGATTTCGAGCCGCTTTGCCGACATTTTCCGCGGAAACTCACTCAAAGGCGGACTTCTCACCGTGATTATGCCCCAGGCAGAAGTTGAAAAACTTTGGGCTGCGATTGAAGCCGATCCGGCGATGGCGATAACTGTTAATCTGGATTCAAAGAGCGTGGCCTACAAAAATGAGCGGATTTCCTTTGATCTTGATGATTACACGCGTTGGCGCTTGATGGAAGGCCTTGATGACATTGGTTTAACGATGCGAAATCTTGGCGATGTTGAGAAATTCGAGGAAAAACGTGCGAATTTCAAGCCAAAAACTCTTCCTGTCTTGTCATAACGCGATAATTTCTCCGACTCTCAACCTTTAATTGAGGGTTTTTTACGCATAAAAAATGCAAAATCTTGGGTGAAAGACGTTGCGAATTATTGCGACACACCGAGCGTGATACGCGAAAACATTGATTTTTCTGCGTAAATTTAAGAACAGGTTAAGCAAACGCTTAACTTTACGCGTAAATAAGGGGATTAAATGAACAAGACCCAGTTCATTGCTTCGTTGGCTCCACACTTCAACGGAAGCAAGAAAGAGGCAGCACACGCTGTTGAAATCGTCTTCGATTCAATCGTGCGCAACATCCACAAGGGCGAAGATGTAACCATCAACGACTTTGGAAAGTTCAAGAAAGTTGATCGTAAAGCTCGCAAGGGACGTAACCCTTTCACTGGCGAAACGATCCAGATCAAGGCGAGCAAGAAAGTTCGCTTCCTCCCAGCTAAGGCGCTCAAGGAAACTGTTTCCGGCGCTCGCAAATTGGGACCTGCTCCAAAGCCAGTCGTCGTTGCAAAGCCAGTAGCAAAGAAGGCAGCCAAGAAGGTTGCTAAGAAGGCTACAAAGAAGGTTGCAAAGAAGGCAAAGGCAAAGAAGGGCAAGAAGAGATAAATATCTTTTCTCTTAAGGGCCACGCATCCACGCGTGGCCCTTATTTTTCTGTCTCCAGCTTTTTCTGAACTAGGCTTATCTCATGGCTTCACCCATGAGTAATTCCGAAGTCCGTATTTCGTATGAGCCGCCAACTGGCCGTCCACTTGGTTCAAATCCCTGGTTTAAATTTGGCGCAACGGTCCTAAGACCGATTTTGAACCTTCTAACGAAGAAGGATTGGCGTGGCGCAGAGAAACTTCCTAAGACCGGCGCAGCCATCGTTGTGTGTAATCATCTTTCATATGTTGATCCGCTGACGTTCACCCACTTTCTTTATAACAACGGTCGAGCTCCGCGATACCTTGGTAAAGAATCAGTTTTTAAAGTCCCAATTATTGGTCGAGTAATCCGAGGAGCAGGACAGATTCCGGTATCGCGAGAATCCAAGGATGCAGTCAAAGGGTTAGAGCATGCGATTGCTGTCTTGAAGGCAGGACATCTTCTCGGTGTTTATCCTGAAGGAACTTTGACGCGTGATGAGAATTTATGGCCAATGAAGGCAAAGACTGGCGTTGCACGATTGGCTCTTATTACAGGTGCGCCAATTTATCCATGTGCATCATGGGGACCTGAGAAAGTACTCCCGCCATACAGTAAGAAATTGCGATTATTTCCTCGTACCAAGATTTCGATTCTGATGGGCGATCCACTTGATCTTTCGAAGTGGAAGGGCCGCGCCGATGATCAGCAAGCGATCGAAGAGGCAGCGGATTTCATTATGGATCGGATTACGGAATTACTTGAGATTCTGCGTGGAGAAAAAGCTCCTGCCGTACGTTTTGATCCGAAGAAATCAGATTTACCGCGCATCGGCAATTACAAGAAAGCTCAGCGCAAGGCGAAGTAATGAAAGTTACCGTTCTTGGTTCGGGGCAATGGGGAACGTCAATTGCCCAAATACTTTGTGATGCTGGCAATGATGTCCTGATTTGGGGTCGTAACCAAGCAGTTGTAGACGAGATAAACACCAGCCATAGAAATAACTCATCACTTCCAGGCATCGAGTTACCTCATAATCTACGAGCAACATCTGATCTTGATACCGCCTTTAATCACGCGGAAATGATTGCTCTGGCAGTGCCTGCCCAATCACTTCGCGAAAATCTTGCGCTCTGGAAACCTCGTTTTTCATCTGGCGTTCCCATCGTTTCAACACTGAAGGGAATTGAAGTGTCAACTCAACTCCGTATGACTGAAGTCATTCATGAGGTGTTGGGTTTTGGTGAAGATAAGTTAGCAATACTTACTGGACCAAATCTGGCTCGCGAAGTAGTTTTGCGCCAACCCGCAGGAGCGGTCGCCGCCTCAACATCTCAAGAACTCGCTGATCAAACTGCGAAAGCATTTAGCGCACCATATTTCCGCGTTTACACATCCAATGACGTTATTGGATGCGAATTAGCAGGTGCGGCGAAGAATGTCATTGCACTTGCAGTTGGAATGTCAATCGGAATGGGTTTTGGCGAGAATACTCAAGCACTTGTTATAACCCGCGGACTTAATGAAGTCACAAGACTCGGTATTGCTCGTGGCGCTATGCCACTTACTTTTGTTGGCCTTGCTGGCGTTGGTGATTTGCTTGCGACATGTGGATCACCGTTATCACGCAATCGCTCCTTCGGTGAAGCGTTGGGACGCACAGGATCGATGGAGAAAGCGCGAGCTGAAGTGCTCTCGACTGTTGAAGGCGTTGCCACAGCGCGCGCGGTAGTGGATCTTGCTCATCTTGTGGGAGTGGAAGCGCCAATTATGGAAGCAGTGCAAGACGTTGTAAGTAATACCATTACGCCTTATCAAGCGATCACAAATCTAATGAAGATTCATACCGGAGCGGAGATTGATCACGCATGAGCAAGAAACGCGTAGCAATCATCTGCGGTGGCCGCAGCAGTGAACATTCCATTTCATGTATCTCTGCAAAAGGCGTGCTCGAGGCGATTGATAGAAATCTCTTTGAACCAATTTTGATTGGTATTACTTTGCGTGGAAAGTGGGTCGCACTCAAGAGCGCAGATGACTTTGGCTTAGGTAGTGATGGGCTCCCGATAGTCCCTGATACTGCCCCTGGTATCAACGCTGATATTCACGGTCTCAAAAATGCTGATGGCGCGCCACTCGCGATTGATCTCGCTTTCCCTCTTCTTCATGGCGCTTATGGCGAGGACGGAACAATTCAAGGCTTATTTGAGATGGCTGACATTCCTTATGTCGGCTCTGGAGTTCTTGCGTCATCCGTTGCCATGGATAAAACTTTTGCTAAACCAATCTATGCCGATTTTGGTCTCGCTGTTGCTGATGGAATTACCGTTCACCAGCGCGATTGGATCGCGCACCGTGAATTAGAAATTGCAAAAATTAGAGCGTTGGGACTACCTGTCTTTGTTAAACCGGCGCGAAGCGGATCAAGTCGTGGCACAACGAAAGTAAAGAGCGATAGCGAGATAGCTCCAGCGATTGAAGAAGCGCACCGTCATGACCCACGTGCAATGGTAGAAGTTGCAATTAAGGGTCGCGAAATTGAGTGTGCAGTTCTAGAGATTAACGGTAAAGCTCATGCATCGGTTCTTGGCGAGATTCGGGTTCATGAGCCACATGAGTTCTATGATTTTGAAGCGAAGTATCTAGATGGCTCAACAACTTTTGATGTTCCAGCCAATGTCACACCCGAGATTGCGCGCGCTATCAGTGATTCTGCGGTCACCGCATTTGAAGCGCTAGGTTGTGAGGGATTAGCCCGCGTTGACTTCTTTTTGACTGAAGATAACCAGGTCATCATCAATGAGTTGAACACGATGCCAGGGTTTACTTCGATGTCGGTCTTTCCGATGTTATGGAAAGCAACTGGCAAGAGTTACAGTGAAATAATCACGCAACTGTGTGAGAGCGCTCTTACTCGCCCCAAGAACGTTATTCGTTAAGTGTTTCTGCGCTTTACAGCGAAGTGACGGGGCACGTTAAAGTGCGAGTGATACCAGGAATAGCTTGAACTTTTGCCAAGACTGATTTTCCAAGATCTTCCATACTTGCGGCTTCGGCGCGCATAATCACGTCATAGGGGCCGGTAACGCTCTCGGCAATTGTCACGCCGGCAATCGCAGTAACCGCTTTGGTCACGCCGCTGGACTTACCTACTTCAGTTTGAATCAAAATATATGCCTGTATAGACATGGTTCTTCCGTTTCGACGAGAGCCCAGCGATGGTCATCTTCATTGGCGTCCATGCAGAGCTGCTTTGAGTTGCGTAACTAGACCTTAGCGCATTTAGGCTAGAGCCCGAAAGGTTTTTTGTCGGAGGAGTTTTAGGGGAGTGATTGTGCGCGAGGAAGAAGTACTGAAGCGAGTGCGTGCGATCTTTGATACTTCCAACACGAGCGCTTCCGCTGCCGCCAACATCGTTATCGGAAATGGAGATGATGGGGCGGTAGTAAAACTCAATGAGGGTCTCACGATTCTCTCCACCGATATGGCGGTAGAAAATATTCACTTTCGTCGTGCATGGAGCACGCCGCAAGAAATTGGCCGAAAGATAACTGCTGCAAATCTTGCAGATATTTGCGCCATGGGCGGCTGGCCCGAGTACTTACTGGTTGCAGTCGCATTTCCCAAAGATTATTTAGATGATCTTGAGGACCTAGCGCGTGGAATTTCCGAAGAAGCTACAAAAGTTGGCGCCAGCGTTATTGGTGGTGATTTATCACAGGGTAGCGAATTGGTTATCTCAATAACTGCAGTAGGTAGAACTTTGCGCGCGATTACCCGATCAGGCGCGAAGGTCGGAGATGTTGTGATGATTTCTCATCTTCCAGGCTGGTCCAAGGCTGGGCTAGGAATTCTTTCCGGAGATTTGACGCACGGTTCTGAATCATCTCAGCGCGCACTTATGCAACACCGTGCACCACACATTGATTACAGCAAATATCGTAAGGTTTATGCCGCTTTGAACTCTGCAACAGATATCAGCGATGGACTACTTATTGATGCTGGCCATATTGCACTCGCGAGTGGAGTGACGCTTCACCTGCAATCAACGCTTATTGAGAAAGCCGAAGGCTTTGCAGCTCTGCATCAATTAGCTCAGGAGTTTGGAACGGGAGAGAGTTCTGGAATGGATTTTGTTTTGAGTGGGGGCGAGGATCATGTCCTTCTTGCAACAACCTCTACGCCCGAAAAGTGCGAAGGATTTATTGAGATCGGCAGAGTCGAGCAGGGTGTAGGCGTGCTACTTGATGGAAAAGTTGTTTCTGGCGAGGCGGGTTACCAACACCACTGGTAAGCGGAATTAGTGAAAGGAATGTTTAAAAAGAGAGGGCTTAGCGCGCGACTTTTCCGGCCTTGAGGCAGGAAGTGCAGACGTTCTGGCGCTTGGTGTAACCGTTCACCAAGGTGCGGATGCGCTGGATATTTGGATTCCAACGGCGGCGGGTACGACGGTTTGAGTGCGAGACGTTATTGCCAAAGCTTGGTCCCTTGTTACAGATATCGCATACAGCTGCCACGTTCGAACTCCTTGATTATTTACTCTGACTTGCGGGCGCAAGATTAGCCGCAAAGGCGCTGTGAGCGCCAATTCGGAGGCGATTTACGCGGGAGAAGTTGAATCAAAGGCAAAATTGCAGCGCTATCCGAGAGAATGAAGCATGGCCTCGTTGGAGTCACGGTTGATTTCGGTTCTCGGTGATAAGACCGCCAAGGTCCTTGCCGAGCACTTTGAGATCACAACTGTGGGAGATTTACTGCGCCACTATCCACGAAGGTATGTCGTTCGTGGCGAGCTCACAGATATCGAAGCGCTTAACGAAGGTGAAGAGGTAACTATCTTCGCTAAAGTCGAAAGCACAAAAGTGCGCAGAATCCCGGGGCGTAAGGGCGTCATCGTCGAGACAATTGTTACTGACGGGCGAGCAAAGTTGATATTGACCTTCTTCAATCAAGCATGGCGAGAGAAAGATTTACGTGAAGGACGTCAAGGTTTATTTGCTGGAAAAGTTGGATTGTTTAAAGGAAAGCGTCAACTTGCCCACCCTGATTACTTACTGATTCCTGAAGGTGACAATCTCGATGCTGCAATTGGAGATTTTGCGGGTCGATATCTTCCGGTTTATCCCGCTACATCAAAATTACCATCGTGGAAGATCGCGCAATGCGTTCGTCTAGCGCTCAACGCACTAGAGGAAATGAAAGATTATGTTCCACATGATGTTCTGGAGGAGATGAAATTTCCAGATTTCATGACCGCTCTTCGCGAAGTTCATGAGCCCACCAGCGCTGAGAGCGCTGAACGAGCACGTGCACGGCTCACATTTGATGAAGCGCTCTTGATGCAACTCTTTCTCGTACTTCGCAGGCTCGAAGTTCGAGCGGCAACGACTAAGAAACGAGCGCCAATCACAGATGGATTACTAGCTGCATTTGATCAGCGCATGCCATTTGAACTCACGGCAGGCCAGAAAGAAGTGTGGCGCGAGATATCCGCAGATTTAGCAAGTCCACATCCGATGTATCGATTACTGCAGGGAGATGTCGGCTCGGGAAAGACAATCATCGCGCTACGGGCGATGCTCTCTGTCGTGGATTCAGGGGGACAAGCCGCTTTACTTGCACCTACAGAAGTTCTGGCACAACAGCATTATCGAAATTTCCACGCTCTTCTGGGTGATCTCGCCGAAGGAGGAATGCTGGGAGGAAATGTTCGAGGCACTCAGGTCGCTTTACTAACTGGATCATTGAGCGCAGCAGAGAAGAAAGAAGTGCACGGGGCTATTTCTTCGGGAGCTGTCGGATTGGTTGTTGGAACGCACGCGCTTTTGAGTGAGGGAGTTTCTTTCAACGATTTGGGATTGATTGTGGTTGATGAGCAACATCGATTCGGAGTGGAGCAGCGCGATGCGCTACGGGAGAAAGCAGCTCAACCTCCACACGTACTTGTGATGACCGCGACGCCGATTCCAAGAACTGTCGCCATGACGATATTTGGCGACCTAGATGTTTCAGTATTGAGAGAACTTCCACTGGGTCGATCTCCAATCACCACTCACGTTGTTTCTGCCTTGAGTAAACCACAACATCTCGACCGGGCCTGGCAGCGAGCAACGGAGGAAGTAAAGAGTGGTCATCAGGTGTACATCGTTGCGCCAAGAATTTCACCAAGCGATGACTCTGATTTGCAGCGCTTTGGTCTTACGCCCGAAGAGCTCAAATTAGCGCGCGCTCTTTCAGACGATGATGATGTCCAGGAAAAGGTTCCAATGGCGTCAGTAGAAGATCTATTTCCTCAACTATCACAAGGTGCGCTCGCTAGCGTGAGAGTTGGGAAGTTGCATGGGCGAATGCATGCAGAAGAAAAAGAGAGCGTGATGCAGGCTTTTTCTAAGGGCGATATTGATGTACTTATTTCAACGACGGTGATTGAAGTGGGTGTTGATGTGCCCAATGCATCGATGATGATCATCATGGATGCTGATCGTTTTGGTGTGTCACAACTACATCAGTTACGAGGCCGTGTTGGACGAGGTACAACTCCTGGACTCTGCTTGCTTGTAACCAATGCTTCCGATGAGAGCCCTGCGATGGAAAGACTCTCAGCAGTCGCGGCCACAACGGATGGTTTTGAGTTGAGTCGACTTGATCTGGAACAGCGGCGTGAAGGTGATGTCCTAGGAAGTGCGCAATCAGGAGTGCGTTCTCATTTACGGTTACTCCGCGTCATTAGGGATGAAGATCTGATCTCTCAAGCCCGTGATGTGGCAGAGCGACTGGTTGCAAGGGACCCATTACTTGACTCGATGCCGCAATTAAAAATCGAAGTTGATAAGTTACGACAGGAAGAACGAGCTGCGTACTTGGAGAAACGTTAATGAGGATTATTGCTGGCCTTGCAAAAGGAAGGAATTTGATTTCTCCGAGCGGAGCAACTCGTCCAACATCGGATCGAGCTCGAGAAGCTCTCTTCTCAACCCTGGAATCAGAGTTCGGTTCTATAAACGATCTCACTGTTCTGGATTTGTATTGTGGTTCGGGTGCGGTCGGAGCGGAGGCGCTCTCGCGCGGTGCTGCAGTGGTGTATGCAGTAGACAATGATGAGAAGGCTACAAGTGTGACTCGTCAGAACTTTGCTCTATTAGAAAATATTTCGGGTATTGGAACTACATCTGTCATCACAAGTTCAGTGGGGAAATTTCTTGATAAGACTTCAGAGTTAAAATTTGACGTAGTTTTTCTTGACCCTCCGTATGACTTACCAAATAATGAAATTGAAAAAACGCTCTCATCGCTTGTGAAAAATGGATTTCTTAAGAGTTCCGCAGTCATTGCCATCGAACGGGATTCGAAGTCAAAGAGATTGAATTGGCCTCTAGGTTTGAAGGAGTTGAAGGAACGCAAGTACGGTGCCGCAACTATCTTTTATGCGGAGCCTGCGAACGAGGAATAATCTGCAGTTCCGGTAGTCGTGTTAGCGTTACCCCGTGAAAAAAGCCGTCTGCCCCGGATCATTTGATCCCATCACAAATGGGCACCTTGATGTCATCGAGCGCGCTAGTGGCTTGTTTGATGAGGTAGTAATCGCAGTTCTGGTCAATAACAGTAAAACTGGGCTTTTCACTATCGAAGAGCGCATCTCTATGATCACTGAAGCTGTGCAACATCTAAAGAACGTAAAGGTCGATACGTGGAGTGGTTTGCTCGTTGATTACTGTCGCGAGAACAATATTGCGGCAATCGTTAAGGGTTTGAGAGCTGTGAGCGATTTTGATTATGAACTTCAGATGGCACAGATGAACCTACAACTCAAAGGTGTGGATACCTTGCTGATGGCTACCAAGCCGGCCTATTCATTCCTCTCATCATCCCTCGTTCGCGAAATCGCGCGCTACGGCGGAGATGTCTCTAATCTAGTTCCTCCGAGAGTCCTCAAAGATTTGGCCACAAAGGCGAGCAGGAAGGCTTAACAATGGAAGCAATCGAGAAACTTCAATCCGCCATCACGATGGTTAATGAGGCCCGCGCCGTTCCGCTCTCAGCCTCGTGCGTTGTCCATCGAGGTGAGCTCTTGGGAATTTTAGAAGAGATTAATCAAGCGCTACCAGCAGATCTCTCAAACGCGCAAAAACTTCTCGCTAATCGAGAAGGAATAATTGAAGAAGGGCGTCAGAGTGCAGAACAACTCATCGCTCATGCTCGAGAAGAAGTTGCTCGGATGGTCGAACAGACTGCCATCGTCGCCGCTGCTCGCGAAGAATCAGCTCGCTTGATTGATGAAGCTCACGCAAAGGTTGAAAAAGAACGTGAAGAAGTTGATGCATATATCGACTCACGTCTTGCCACATTAGAAGTTATCTTGAACAAAACTCTTGAAGCTGTAAACCGCGGTCGTGAAAGACTTGCTGGCGCCAGTGATAAAGATGTTCTCTCGCAACTCGCTGACTAAGTAATTCTCATGAACTCAAAAGCTCAATCGTCTTTCCGCATTAATCTGCATGAGTTACCACGTCGCGCTGGAGAGATGCGCGAATACACCTTAAATTTCCCAGCTCCAGATTCCATCGGAATTCCGTTGCTTGAGATTCCCAAGGGAGAGAAGCTAGACATTTCATTCCGGGCTGAATCAGTTGACGATGGTGTCTTGATCACAGGTTCAATCTCTTCCATCGCCAAAGGTGAGTGTGGAAGATGTCTCGACCCTCTTGCCGTAGAGATTGATCAAAAATTTCAAGAACTCTTTCTTTATCAATCTCGAGTTTCAGAGAATCCTGATGACGATGATGAACTCTTCACCCTCGATGGAGATATTGCAGATATAGAAATTCCAATCCGCGATGCGGTAATCCTCTCGATGCCTATCAATCCGCTCTGCGCTGATGATTGCGAGGGGTTATGTGCTGGCTGCGGCGAGAAATGGCGGGACCTTCCCGATGAACATTCGCACGAGGCGGTTGATCCGCGTTGGACTGGGCTGGCGGGTTGGAAGCCTGAATAGGGCTCAATTTGGCAAACCCCGTGACGCTGAGGGATACTTACGCGCTCGTTGAACGCTACAGATCAGTAATAAAGGAGAACCACCGTGCCATTACCCAAGCGAAAGATGTCGCGCTCGCGCACACGTTCTCGTCGTAGCCAATGGAAGGCAACTCCTGCATCGACAGCAAATTGCAGCCAGTGCCAACAACCAAAGTTGCAACACACCGCATGTCCAACCTGCGGAACTTATAACCGTCGTCAAGTTCTCGAGGTTTAGTCCTGACGCTGGCTTTAACCGAAAAGCTCGGAGTTTCGGTAAGTCCAGAGCTTCTTAATCTTGCGCTAACTCATCGTTCTTTTGCCTACGAATTTGGCGGGCTTCCCACTAATGAACGCCTAGAGTTTCTCGGCGATAGCGTCTTGGGTTTAGTAATTACCGAAGCGCTCTATGAAAGATTCCCAGATCTCGATGAATCTCGACTCTCTCCTTTGCGTTCGGGAATCGTCAACATGCGCGCACTTGCTGCCATCGGACGCGAGCTTGAGTTAGGTGCCGCCCTCAAGATTGGTAAAGGCGAAGAGGTCACAGGCGGTCGCGATAAGAACTCAATACTTGCAGATGCCTTTGAAGCGCTCGTCGGAGCGATCTATCTCGATCATGGTTTTGCAAAAACAACTGAGGTTGTCATGCGTTTAATGGCTAGTGCAATTGAAGAAGCGTTATCGCGTGGCGCAGGACTCGATGGCAAGACTGCACTGCAAGAGATTGTGGCAGCAGCGGGATGGTTACCGCCCGAATATCGCATCACGGAATCGGGGCCCGATCACGACAAGGATTTTGTGGCAGTAGCAGTTGTGAATGGTGCAACGTACCCAGAGGGTCATGGCAAAAGTAAACGTGAAGCTGAACAAGTCGCAGCGCGCTTAGCATTTGAAGCAATCTCTCAATCTCAAGAGAAGTAAATCTTGATTTATGCCCGAACTGCCTGAAGTAGAAACAGTTCGTCGCGGACTAGCGCCGTGGATTGTAGGTAGGAAGATAAAGAAGATCGAACTCGTTCACAAAGGTGGAAATCGCTCATCAACATATGCACCATTGAGCTCCGTTGAAGGTGCAAGAGTAAAAAACATAGTACGACGGGGAAAATTTCTCTGGTTTGAACTAAATCGAGATCTCGCGTTAGTGGCGCATTTAGGAATGAGCGGGCAATTCATCATTCAGAAACGCAATTCTGATGATGAAAAACACCTTCGGGTAAGGATTGATTTCGGAGATCGAAAGCGAGAGATTCGCTTCATCGATCAACGAACTTTTGGTTGGGTCGCAATTGACCAGCTAGTTCACGAAGGCGATGAATTAATCCCACAATCTTTTGCTCGGATTGCACCAGATATCTTTGACAAGAAATTTGATCGCACAGCAGTGATTTCGAAAATCCAGAAGAAAAATAGCGCCATCAAAAGAGTACTGCTTGATCAGTCAGTCATGAGTGGGGTTGGCAACATTTACGCTGATGAAGCGCTCTGGCGGGCTGCAATTCATCCAGAGAGAATTTCCAAGAAACTATCTGAACAGGAAATCTCCACGCTCCTGGATGCTGTCAGCTTTGTTATGAGTGAGGCTCTGAAACAGGGTGGTACGAGTTTTGATGATCTCTACATCAATGTGAATGGCGAGAGCGGCTACTTTGATGTCGAGCTTGAAGCCTATGGACAGGAAGATGAACCCTGTTCAAGATGCGGCACACAGATTCGCCGGATTACTTTTGGAAACCGTTCCTCTCATTTCTGTCCAACCTGCCAGCCAAAAAGATCCGCAAAACGCAAGGACGAGGCGAAAAAAGTCAGGGTTAAGAGGGGTTAAAAACCGAGCGTGCGCGGGAGCACCCGATAGGTTCTACCTGTGTATCTGAAGAGTATGACCTTGAAGGGCTTCAAGTCCTTCGCATCTCCGACGACGCTCAAATTCGAACCGGGCATCACCTGCGTCGTAGGCCCGAATGGTTCAGGTAAGAGCAACGTGGTGGATGCGCTCTCGTGGGTCATGGGTGAGCAAGGCGCTAAGAGCTTGCGCGGCGGCAAGATGGAAGATGTCATCTTCGCTGGAACCTCAGGTCGAGCTCCATTAGGTCGCGCAGAAGTTTCCGTCACTATTGATAACACTGATGGCGCACTGCCTATCGACTTCACAGAAGTAACGATCTCTCGAACGCTCTTTAGAAATGGTCAGAGTGATTACCAGATCAACGGTGAATCAGCTCGACTTCTAGATATTCAAGAACTGTTAAGCGATAGCGGAATTGGTCGCGAGATGCATGTCATCGTCGGTCAAGGTCAGCTCGATGCAATTCTGACGGCAAATCCAGAAGAGCGGCGCGGCTTTATCGAAGAAGCAGCGGGAATTCTCAAGCATCGTAAACGTAAAGAGAAGGCGCTGCGAAAATTGGATTCCATGCAGGGCAAT
>JAPOJL010000019.1 GCA_029978425.1 Actinomycetota bacterium | reverse complement strand
CATCATTGTCGGCGCTGGAGGTTCTGCGTTAGCCGTTTCATTAATCGACGGAACAGCTACAACAGGTGGCGCTGATTCGATCTTGGCGTCTGGTATCGCTTCCATTACTTTGGTTGGAAGCGTGACTAGCTCCTAATAAAGATGAATGGAGCGGGCGACGGTAATCGAAACCGCGTAACTAGCTTGGAAGGCTAGGGCTCTACCATTGAGCTACGCCCGCACTGTTCAGTTTTCTGATGTTTCCTCAAGGGCGGTTACCCGTTCCTTGAGGGGGCACAGAATAACCGTTAAGCCTTCGGCTCAGGTAATTGGAATTCGAATTTTCATCTAGACTCTGCAACCTGCGCCGCGGGGCGTAGCGTAGTGGCTAGCGCGCCTGCTTTGGGAGCAGGAGACCGTGGGTTCGAATCCCTCCGCCCCGACCAGAATAAAGAAAATATGTCAGGAGTCATGTGAAAAGCGCTGTTGAAACAATTTCTGCAACACGTGTCCGTATCTCTATCGATGTTGATTTCAACGATCTCGAGCCACATGTAAAACGCGCATATCAATCAATCTCCGAAAGAATTGTCATTCCTGGTTTCCGTAAAGGAAAAGTTCCTCGCGCCATGATTGACCAACGTGTCGGACGCGGAGCAGTTCTTGACGAAGCGATCAACAGTGCGCTTCCAGATTTCTACACCCAAGCAGCACGGGAAAACGATGTTCTCGTAGTTGGTCGTCCTTCGGTGGATATTAAGGAGCTCAAAGATAACGAGCTTGTGAAATTCGAAGTTGAAGTTGATGTACGTCCCGAAATAAAACTTCCAGATTTCTCCAAGATTGAAATTAGCGTTGACGATGTTTCGGTCACAGATAAAGATGTAGAGGAGCAGATTGAAGCGCTTCGAATTCGCTTTGGAACTTTAACTACCGTCGAAAAAGATGCTGCAGCCGGAGACTTTGTATCGATAGATCTCATCGCGCGCGTTGATGGAAAAGAAGTTGATGGTGGTTCGGCAAATGGAATTTCCTATGAAGTTGGCTCCAATCGCATGATTGATGGCCTCGATGCCGCACTTGAAGGAATGAAAGTCAACGACACAAAGAAGTTCAACGCTCCTTTGGTAGGCATGCAAGAAGGCGAAACTGGGGAAGTAGAAGTCACTCTAAATGCAGTCAAGAAGCGTGAGCTTCCTGACCTCAATGATGAATTTGCCAAGTTAGCGAGTGAATTCGAAACTTTGAAGGAACTTGAAGCGGATGTTCGTGAACGCCTCAAGCGTTTGAAAGCTATGGAACAAGGTGCACAAGCTCGTGACAACCTGCTCAAACTTCTCCTTGATACCGTTGAGATTCCGGTCCCAGAAAACCTCGTGAACGATGAAGTTAATGATCATCTTGAAAAAGAAAATCGCCTTGACGACGAAACTCATCGCACTGAGGTAACTGAAGAAATCACACGTTCTGTGCGGGGAGACTTCCTTTTGGACTCCATCGTGAAAGCAGAAGAAGTACAAGTCTCTGAATCCGAACTTACTGAGTACCTCATTCGCACTGCAGCCCGATATCAGATGACTCCCGATCAATTTGCGCAGCAAATCTCCCAAGCGGGTCAGATTGCGACGTTGATGGCTGAAGTAGCGCGAACAAAAGGATTAGCTGTCGTGCTCGAGCGAGTCAAAGTAAAAGATGCATCAGGAAATGTCGTAGATATCGCAGCGCTTGCGCCGAAGAAGGCTGAAGAAGCACAAGCCTAAATTCGCTCTGCCCTGAGCGAACATCGCGAGATTTCTCCCTTTCGAGGAAGCATTTTGCGCTGCGGAGCGTTAGGGTCACTACATAACTTTTATCAGGAGGATTCTGTGGAGCTGATTACCCCACGCATGGCGACCCCAAACGCCGGTGGTTTAGATGACCAGGTCTATAACCGATTACTCAAGGAACGAATCATTTTCCTTGGCTCAGTCGTGGAAGACACCATGGCAAATGCGATTGCCGCACAAATGTTGCTACTGGCTGCTGAAGATCCTGATAAAGATATTTTCCTATATATAAATTCACCAGGAGGTTCTATCTCCGCGGGAATGGCAATTTACGACACGATGCAATACATCAAGAATGATGTCGCAACTGTTGCGATGGGACTTGCGGCTTCGATGGGGCAATTCCTTCTCTGCGCTGGTGCTCCCGGAAAACGTTATGCATTGCCACACGCCCGAATCATGATGCACCAGCCCTCTGGTGGAATTGGTGGAACTGCCTCAGACATCAAAATTCAAGCTGAACAAATGTCTTTCACAAAGAAGAAAATGGCAGAACTCATTGCTCATCACACAGGCCAGAAAATGGACACCATCACCGCTGACTCTGATCGCGATCGTTGGTTCACTGCGGAGGAAGCCAAGGAATATGGCTTTGTTGATCATGTCGTTAAATCAGCTGGCCAAGTCTCAGGAAGCGGAGGAACCGCGCGATGAAAATTAACGATATTCACAATCGTTACGTCCTTCCAACGATTGAAGAACGAACAGCTTATGGATACAAACGACTTGATCCATACACAAAACTCTTTGAAGAAAGAATCATCTTCCTTGGACAAGGAATTGATGACACCGTCGCGAACGATGTTATGGCCCAACTCCTAACTCTTGAATCGATGGATCCAGATCGTGACATCATGATGTACATCAATTCTCCGGGAGGATCATTCACGGCGTTAACAGCAATTTATGACACGATGCAGTTCGTTCGTCCAGATGTCATGACTATCTGCTTGGGACAAGCTGCTTCCGCAGCTGCCGTGTTACTCGCAGGTGGAACTGCTGGAAAGCGTTATGCGCTTGAGCATTCACGAATCTTGATTCATCAGCCTTATAGCGAAGGTGGCGGACAAGGTTCTGATATCGAAATCCAAGCACGCGAGGTTTTGCGTATGCGCGAACTCTTGGAGGAGATGTTGTCGAAGCACTCTAAGAAGTCGAAAGAAGAAATCGGCAAGGACATCGAGCGCGACAAGATTCTTACCGCAGCAGAAGCCGTTGAGTATGGTCTCGTCGACCAGATCTTGGCTTCACGTAAAGCTTCTTCAAAGAAGTAATCACCCGCTTAATTTCGGCAATTACTCTCAGGGCGAACATGTTTCGCCCACATCAAGCACGCACACCGATTTACGATTAGTGCCTTCCCTAACGAAAGTAGGCGTTCTGTGACTCGCATCGGTGAAAGCGGCGATCTTCTTAAGTGTTCTTTCTGCGGTAAAACCCAGAAGCAAGTAAAGAAACTTATCGCTGGTCCTGGCGTCTATATCTGCGATGAATGTATCGATCTCTGTAATGAAATCATCGAGGACGAATTAACGGAAGCGACCTCTGAAGGTCTGAAAGAACTTCCCAAACCACAAGAAATTTACGATTTTCTAGATCAATATGTGATTGGCCAAGACCGTGCAAAGAAATCTCTCTCGGTTGCTGTCTATAACCATTACAAGAGAATCAAGGCTGGCGATCGTCATCGCGAAGAAGGCGTAGAACTCTCCAAGAGCAACATTCTCCTTCTTGGCCCAACTGGTTGTGGCAAAACTCTTCTTGCCCAGACTTTAGCCCGCATGCTCAATGTTCCATTTGCAATTGCTGATGCCACAGCTCTTACTGAAGCCGGATATGTGGGAGAAGATGTTGAAAATATCTTGCTCAAATTAATTCAAGCAGCTGACTTTGATGTAAAGAAAGCAGAAACTGGAATTATTTATATCGACGAAATCGACAAAGTTGCACGCAAGAGCGAGAACCCATCAATCACGCGCGATGTATCTGGTGAAGGTGTACAACAAGCTCTCCTCAAGATTCTTGAAGGCACCACAGCCTCGGTTCCACCACAAGGCGGACGTAAACATCCACACCAAGAATTTATTCAAATTGATACCACCAATGTCCTCTTCATTGTGGGTGGAGCATTTGCTGGTCTAGAAAAGATTATTGAAGGCCGTAAAGGAAAAGCTGGCGTTGGATTTAATGCCACACTCCAAACTGAGAAAGATAAGCAGACCAACGATCCATTTGCAGATGTGATGCCAGAAGATCTATTGAAATTCGGCATGATTCCTGAATTTATTGGCCGTTTACCGATTGTCACATCGGTTGAAAACTTGGATCGAGCAGCACTTCTCCAAATCCTCACCGAGCCAAAGAATGCTCTTGTGCGTCAATATCAACATCTCTTTGAGATGGATGATGTGGAATTCGAAATCACCACAGAAGCGCTCGAAGTGATCGCTGACCAAGCAATCGCTCGTGGCACAGGCGCGCGTGGTCTTCGAGCCATCATGGAAGAAGTTCTCCTTCCAGTGATGTACGAAGTTCCAAGCAAGAAAGAAATTGGCAAGGTACTGGTGACTCCAGAAGTCATAACCTCGAAGGCTGCACCGACTTATCTTGAGCGCGGTCCAAATAGCGTGAAGCGTTCTGCGAAACGTGGAGAAGAGAAGACCGCTTAATCATCGGTAGTATCTCGCCTTATGTCAGAGCTGCCTTCACAATTTTCTCCGAGTGAGATTGAAGGTCCGCTCTACCAAAAATGGTTAGATGCTGGATATTTCACCGCTGATTCACAATCCACGAAGCAACCCTTCTCAATAGTTATTCCTCCGCCGAATGTGACGGGCAGCCTTCACATTGGCCACGCGCTCGATCACACCATTCAAGATTTGTTAACGCGTATGAAGCGAATGAAAGGTTTTGAAACACTCTGGCTTCCTGGAATGGACCACGCAGGAATTGCCACACAAAATGTTGTCGAAAAGCAATTAGCTGCCCAAGGAAAATCTCGCCACGATCTTGGTCGTGAAGAGTTTGTTAAAAAAGTTTGGTCCTGGAAAGCAGAATCGGGCGGCGCAATTCTTGGTCAGATGAAAAGACTGGGTGATAGCGTTGATTGGAGTCGCGAGCGCTTCACCATGGATGAAGGTCTATCCGAAGCAGTTCTCACTATCTTTAAGCGTCTTTATGACTCAGGACTTATTTATCGCGCAGAGAAGATTATTAACTGGTGCCCACGCTGCTTAACGGCGCTATCCGATATTGAAGTTGACCATAGCGATGATGCGGGCGAATTTGTCCAGGTTCGTTACGGTGACGATGAGTTAAGCATTACGGTTGCCACAACTCGCCCTGAAACCATGTTGGGCGATGGAGCTGTTGCGGTTCACCCTAGTGATGAGCGCTACAAGCACATGATTGGTAAGTCAGTTCTTCTTCCTCTTGTTAACCGCATGATTCCAATCATTGCTGATGAATTGGTCGAACCAGAATTTGGCACAGGCGCCGTGAAGGTGACCGCTGCGCATGATCCAAATGACTTTGAGATGGGTATGCGCCATAACGTCCCGCTCATTGTCATTATGAATGAGCATGGCGTGATGGATGGAACTGGCACTGAATTCGATGGCATGGATCGCTTTGATGCACGCAAAGCAGTTGTAGAGAAATTACGAAGTATGGGACGCGTTGTTTCGGAGAAGCGTCCATATATTCACGCAGTCGGTCATTGTTCACGTTGTGACACCACTGTTGAGCCGCGACTTTCAAAGCAGTGGTTTGTGAAAGTTGCGCCACTTGCAAAAGCTGCTGGTGATGCAGTTCGGGATGGGAAAGTAAAGATCGATCCGGTCTCTATGGAGCCACGTTATTTTGAATGGGTCGACAACATGCATGACTGGTGTATCTCACGCCAACTTTGGTGGGGCCATCGCATTCCCGCCTGGTACGGACCAAATGGCGAAGTCATCGTTGTCGGACCTGGCGAAACAGCACCTGCTGGTTACGAACAAGATCCTGATGTTCTCGATACCTGGTTTTCATCTGCACTATGGCCTTTTTCAACATTAGGTTGGCCGAATAACACTGATGATTTGAAGAAGTTTTATCCCACGAGTGTTTTAGTTACAGGTTACGACATTCTCTTCTTCTGGGTTGTTCGCATGATGCTCTTCGGTCTCTTTGCTATGGATGGAGTTCCACCATTTAAAGTGATTGCACTCCATGGCTTAGTGCGTGATAAGCATGGCAAGAAGATGAGTAAGTCGCGTGGTAACACTGTTGATCCACTTGAATTTATGGATAAGTATGGTTCTGATGCGCTCCGCTTTACTCTGGCGCGCGGTGCAAATCCAGGAACTGACCAAGCACTTGCCGAAGAGTGGATCGCGGGCGCTCGTAATTTCGCCACAAAAGTCTGGAATGCATCGCGCTTTGCGATGATGAATGGCGCAAATGTTTCTGGCCCACTTCCAGATCGCTCGGAGCTCAATCACATTGATCGATGGATACTGAATCGCCTTGATTCAACAATCAATAACGCTGACCAGCTCTTTGAAACATTCGAATTTGCTAAAGGCTGTGAAGAGATTTATCACTTTGCGTGGGATGAGGTTTGTGATTGGTATCTCGAGTTAATTAAAGACACATTTGCCAAAGGTGGCGCTGAGGCTGATAAGACTCGTCGCGTCTTAGGTCATGTTTTGGATCAATTACTCCGCCTCATGCATCCAACCATGCCCTTCCTTACCGAAGCACTTTGGACTGCGCTGACTTCAGGTGAGTCACTTGTCATAGCTGAATGGCCAACCGCTAAGGGTGCCCAAGATGATCCTGAGGCGCTGGGAGTAGTTGAAGATATGCAACGCCTCATCACAGAGATTCGTCGCTTTAGAAGTGATCAAGGAATTAAAACTTCCGCCCGAGTTGTGGCTCGCATTGATGGCCTCAAAGGCGCTCTTGCACAATACGAATCAGCGCTGCGTTTCTTGGTTCGCCTTGATAGCCCTGCAGATTCATTTAGCCCCAGCGCAAAGATCGAAGTTGGAGATTTCGTAGTTCACTTCGACTTAACGGGAACCATTGACGTTAAGGCTGAACGGGCACGTTTAAGCAAGGATCTTGAGGCGATCAAGAAAGATCAAGAAACTGCTCGCGTAAAACTCGAAAATGAAAATTTCATGGCCAAAGCTCCCATGGATGTTGTGAAAACTATCCGTGATCGAATGGAATTTTGTGAGACCGAAATTGTGCGCATTAATGCCTTGCTTGCCGCATTGCCAAAAGATTAATAATGACAAGTAAGGATGACTTCGAACGCCTGGATGCAATAGAAAAGGCGCTCCTTAATCGCTGGCCAGAAACCCGCATCGCACCAACACTTGATCGGATTGCAGCTCTTGCAGATGCACTTGGTTCACCACAGCTGTCATACCCCACAATTCATATTGCTGGAACAAATGGAAAGACCACCACAACTCGACTCATTGATTCCTTGTGCTTCCAACTAGGAATGCGAACTGGACGCTTTACTAGTCCACATCTTGAAAGTTTTCTCGAGCGAATTTCTATCAATGGTGAACCAATTTCGCCTGAGGGAATGATTGCCACTTATAACGACATCGCACTCTATTTGGATCTTATTGATTCCAGAATGCCCAACAAGCTTTCGTTCTTCGAGTCAATGTGCGCTCTCGCTTTTGTGGCCTTTGCAGAATTTCCAGTAGATGTCGGTATTTTTGAATGTGGCATGGGCGGGGAGTGGGACTCTACGAATGTCATCAACGCTGACGTCTCTGTTATCACTCCGATCGGATTTGATCACATGGAATATCTAGGAGATACCCTAGAGAAAATCGCACTTACAAAATCAGGCATCATTAAAGAGAGCGCCTTTGCAGTCCTAGCTCGTCAAGAGCCCGACGTGGCTCAAGTATTAATGCATAAGTGCGCTCAAGTAGATGCGACTCCGATACGAGAGGGGATTGAATATTCCGTTAAGAATCGAGCGTTAGCCGTAGGTGGGCAGCTCATTTCTATCGCTGGCGTTTACGGTGAATACAACGACCTGTTTCTTCCACTTCATGGTGCTCATCAAGCCTCCAACGCAGCCACTGCCATTGCTGCAGTAGAAGTTTTTGCAGGGGAGAGCAAGTTAGATGAGGAAGTTGTGCGCGAAGCGCTTGTCAACGCTACATCACCAGGTCGCTGCGAAATCATTATGCGAAACCCAACAGTGATTATTGATGCGGCTCATAACCCACATGGAGCTCAATCTCTCAAAAGAACGATCTCCGAGGAATTCGACTTCGATTCGATTATTGGAGTTATTGCGCCAATGGGAGATAAAGATGTCGATGGAATTCTCGAAGAGTTAGAGAGTGTTGTGAATCGAGTAATAGTCTCAAAGAACTCTTCTCATCGTGCTGCAGACTTATCAGAATTGAGAGCTAGCGCCCAAGGTATTTTCGGAAGTGAAAGAGTTACTGCAATTGAGTCACTTCAAGAAGCGCTTGTGAAGGCAATTGAACAAGCAAAACTTGATAATGGCGTAAGTGATTCAAACACTGCAGTTCTTGTCGCAGGTTCCGTTGTTACCGCCGGAGAAGCTCGTGGAATTATTCGGCGAATGAAGGAGAAACGTTGATGAAGATGTTAGCGCGCAGCGTTCTAATCATGGAAATGTTCGTTATGGGGTTTGCATTACTTCTTGCAAAAGATCTTCCTGATTCCCGCGGTCTCATCTTTGGAGGGATCATCACACTTCTCGCATTTCTAGCTGCTGGAATGTTGAAACGAAAGATTGGGTGGATTCTGGGTTGGACAGTTCAAATTTTGATGGTTGCATACGGCTTTGTTGTTTTCACAATGTTCTTCCTGGGGGCGTTATTCCTCGGACTCTGGGTTACTGCCATTGTGCTGGGTCGCAAGGGCGAGGCGGCTCGGGCCGCTTTTAGCGAGGGTCGCGAAGGTAAAAATTCACAATAGACTTACCCCGTGACCAACTCGACTTCCTCATCCCAGCGCACACTAATTCTGGTTAAACCTGATGGCGTGCGTCGCGGACTCGTTGGAGAAGTTATTGCTCGCGTTGAACGTAAAGGTTACTTAGTTACTGCGCTTCGAATGTTGACTGCTGACAAGTCAATGCTTGAAGCACATTACGCAGAACATAAAGGAAAACCTTTTTACGAACCGCTCATGGAATTCATGCTCTCTGGTCCGATTGTTGCGATGATTGCAGAAGGTGAGAGAGTGATTGAAGGTTTCCGTTCTCTCGCAGGAGCAACTGACCCAACTGTTGCCGCGCCTGGCTCGATTCGCGGAGATCTTGCGCGAGATCAAGGCACACGAGTTGTCCAAAATATTGTTCATGGTTCCGATTCTGTTGAATCAGCAGAACGCGAAATCAAGATCTTCTTCCCCAACCTGTAAGGAGCAAAAAAATGGCAAGCCAAGCTAACCGTTGGACATTCTTAGGTCGCGATATGGCGATCGATCTAGGTACCGCAAACACCTTGGTCTATGTTCGAGGTAAAGGCATTGTTCTTAACGAGCCGAGCGTGGTTGCGGTTAATCAAGAAACAGGCGCGGTCCTCGCAGTCGGAACTGAAGCGAAGAAGATGATTGGCCGTACTCCGGGCAGCATCGTTGCGATCCGTCCACTAAAAGATGGTGTTATCGCAGACTTCGACACAACTGCACTCATGATTAAGTACTTCATCCGCCAAGTCCACAAGCGCACGTATCTTGCAAAGCCACGCATTGTCATCTGCGTTCCCTCAGGAATTACTGGTGTTGAACAGCGCGCTGTGAAAGATGCAGGATACGAAGCGGGCGCACGCAAGGTTTACATCATCGAAGAGCCAATGGCTGCCGCTATCGGCGCAGGGCTTCCCATCCATGAACCAACTGGAAATATGGTCGTCGATATCGGTGGCGGAACCACAGAAGTAGCTGTTATTTCTCTCGGTGGAATTGTTTCGGCTCTTTCGATCCGTGTTGGTGGAGATGAGTTAGACCACGCGATTATGAATTGGGTTAAGAAAGAATTTTCACTCATGCTCGGTGAGCGCACCGCTGAAGAAATCAAGATGGCAATTGGTTCTGCGTACCCACTTCGCGATGAACCTGATGCTGAGATTCGTGGACGTGACCTCGCTACTGGTCTACCAAAGACAATAGTTGTTTCATCAGAGGATATTCGTAAGGCTCTTGAAGAACCGGTAAATGCAATTGTTAATGCAGTGAAGAACACTCTCGATAAGACTCCACCAGAACTTGCCGCAGATCTCATGGATCGTGGAATTGTTCTCACGGGCGGCGGAGCGCTCCTTAAGGGTCTTGATGAGAGATTGCGCCATGAGACGGGAATGCCGATTCATGTATCCGAGCGTCCATTACAAGCTGTGGTTGAAGGATCGGGTAAGTGCGTTGAAGAATTTGAAGCGCTAGAGAAGGTTTTGATCTCCGAGCCTCGCCGATAGGTAATGTATGGCGAATCGAGGAACCAATAGAACGAGACTCTTGTGGGTCTCACTCTTGGTTACTTCTCTATTCCTGATCACACTTGATTTACGTGGAGTCAGTTTAGTTTCATCTATTCGTAATGGAACCCAAAGCTTCTTGGCTCCAGTCCAAAGAGTTGGAAGCAATGTTCTCTCACCCATAAGCAATCTCTTCGAAGATATTACAAATCTTGGTCGTACGAAATCCAAGATTGATGCACTCAAAACCGAGAATGAGGAGTTGAAGAGCCAGTTAATACTTAATGACAATGTGCTTGGAGAGCTTGAACAACTTAAGGGCGTTCTCAATCTGGCTGGAAAAGCCCGTTTCAAAGTTGTTTCTGCTCGAGTCATAAGTAAAGGCGGCACAGGAACATTTGGAGAGACCATCGTGCTGGATGCAGGAACTAACGCAGGGATAAAGCGCGATATGACAGTCATTGCCGCAAGTGGTCTTGTTGGCGTCGTGAAGTCAACGACTTCGACATCATCTGTTGTGTTGTTGATGAGCGATCCTTCTTTTCGGATAGGAGTACGAGTCGCAGGAAGCCAAGATATGGGCATCCTTTCGGGTGAAGGCGAAGGCAAATTCTCGTTGAGAATGTTGAGTGCAAC
>JAPOJL010000018.1 GCA_029978425.1 Actinomycetota bacterium | reverse complement strand
AAGAGCGCAATCCTCTCGGTGGAGTGCAGCGCTACGCGCTTTGGGACAAGTTCACCAAAAACGAGGGAGAAATAAGCAATGACAAGAGTGAGACCGATGAGCGAGAGAGTTTCACTCAAGCCTTCACTCAAACCTGCATCAATCAAACGCGGTATGACGTAATTGCCTAAACGCTCAGCGCCAAAGGCAGCGGAGAGGAATCCGCTCAATGTCACGCCAACTTGGACTGCGGCCAAAAAGCGGTTCGGGTGGGAAGCTAGTTGGGCAACACGGGCGCCGCGTTTGCTCCGCTCCGCCAACGACTTGAGCTGACCTTCACGAAGTGAGATGAGAGCGATTTCGGCAGCCACAAAGATCGCGCCGAGCAGGATGAAAAGGGTTACGACGCCGAGGTCGAAGGCCAGGCCTCCGAGGTCGAACGCTTGCGCACCGCCAGGGTCCATAAGAGGAGAAGAGTATCGGAGGTCGGCCAGCCCCCGCGGCCGAGGGCGGGGAGGCCGAGAGGCCAAGCTGCTTTCGTATTTCGCTTTACCGAAGGCCTTTCCGCCAAAGCCAGGAAAGATTGTGGCTAGCGCCTCTTCCCTCTCGGGGGGCTCACGCGTAACCTTCGCGCATCCACGAAGACGTGGACTTGCTTCATCCAACGGATCGTCGGGCACGTACCTGCCCGGAGAAGGAAGAGAAAAAATGGCATCAGTCGTATTTAAAGATGCATCACGCATCTATCCAGGAACCACAACTCCTGCAGTCTACAAACTCAATCTCACTGTTAATGATGGTTAGTTTCTTGTTCTAGTCGGACCATCAGGTTGCGGTAAATCAACATCGCTTCGCATGCTTGCTGGTCTAGAAGAAATTGATACCGGTGCAATCATGATTGGTGATCGCGATGTCACAAATGTTGCTCCTAAAGATCGCGATATTGCGATGGTCTTCCAGTCTTACGCTCTCTATCCACATATGACTGTTGCAGAAAATATGGGCTTTGCACTGAAGATTGCTGGCGTTGCAAAAGAAGAACGTGATCGCCGCGTACTCGAAGCTGCAAAACTTTTGGACCTTGAACCATATCTAGAGAGAAAGCCAAAGGCGCTCTCTGGTGGTCAACGTCAGCGCGTTGCAATGGGTCGTGCAATCGTTCGCGAACCACAAGTCTTCTTGATGGATGAACCACTTTCAAACCTCGATGCAAAACTCCGCGTCGCAACCCGTACTCAGATCGCTGCGCTCCAGCGTCGCCTTGGAATTACAACTGTCTACGTTACTCACGACCAGGTTGAAGCTATGACCATGGGTGATCGCGTTGCAGTTCTCAAAGATGGTTTGTTGCAACAAGTCGACACACCTCGCAATCTTTATGACAATCCTGCAAATGCATTCGTTGCTGGCTTTATTGGCTCACCTGCAATGAATCTTCTTATCGCGCCAGTTTCCGGCGGTAAGGCAAAGCTGGGTGGACTCGATATCGATGTTCCATCCTCTGCCGGTTCTTCTGTCATCGTTGGTGTTCGCCCTGAAGGTTTCACTCCTTCTAGCAAGGGCTTCGATGTTCAAGTTGAAGTTGTAGAAGAGCTCGGAGCTGATGCTTTCGTCTACGGCAAGCCAGTTGATTCATCTCTCAAGTTTGCAAATGCAAGTGATGAGGGCGCACAAGTTATCGTCCGTTGGGATCCAAAGAACCCACCGAAATCTGGTCAAGTTGTCACTGTCACCGCAAAGGGCGATTCAGTTCACCTCTTCAACGTCGCAGACGGCAAGCGCCTTAAGTAATACCGAAATTAAAAAAGCCCCCGGTTTCGGGGGCTTTTTTATTGGAATCGTGGCGCCTACTTCATGGCTTTCTGTAGGTTCTCATCGATCGCCGCCAAGAACTCTTGGGTGTTAAGCCATGGCGCATCATTGCTGATGAGTAGCGCAAGATCTTTTGTCATCTTGCCGCTTTCGACAGTCTCAATACACACTCGCTCAAGAGCGCTGGCAAATTTGCCAACATCAGGAGTGTTATCAAGTTTGGCGCGATGTTGGAGACCTTGAGTCCAGGCAAAGATGGAAGCGATTGGATTTGTTGATGTGGCTTTACCAGCTTGGTGATCACGATAGTGGCGAGTAACGGTGCCATGCGCAGCTTCTGCTTCGACGGTGCGGCCATCTGGTGACATGAGGACCGACGTCATCAATCCAAGTGAGCCATAACCTTGTGCGACGGTATCTGATTGAACATCGCCATCGTAATTCTTGCAGGCCCAGATATAGCCACCCTCCCAACGAAGTGAGGTGGCGACCATGTCATCGATAAGACGATGGTCATATTCCAAGCCAAGTTTTTCGAATTCAGATTTGAATTCTTTTTCATAAATCTCAGCGAAAATATCTTTGAAGCGTCCGTCATATGCCTTCAAAATGGTGTTCTTGGTCGAGAGATACACCGGATACTTACGTGCGATTCCATAATTAAAGGAAGCGCGTGCAAAATCTCTGATTGAATCATCAAGGTTGTACATCGCCATCGCAACGCCCGAAGATGGGAAGTCAAAGACATTAAATTCCATGGGTTTGGAGCCATCTGTCGGGGTAAATGTGACGGTGAGCTTTCCTGGACCAGGAACTTTGAAATCAGTCGCACGGTATTGGTCGCCAAAGGCATGACGGCCGATCACGATTGGTTTGCTCCAATGTGGAATTAACCGTGGAACGTTCTTAATGATGATTGGTTCACGGAAAATAACTCCACCCAAGATGTTACGGATAGTTCCGTTAGGAGACTTCCACATCTGCTTCAAATTGAATTCCTTAACGCGAGCCTCGTCAGGTGTGACGGTTGCGCACTTAACGCCGACGCCATGCTTTTGAATCGCACGGGCGCTATCGATGGTGACCTGGTCGTTAGTGGCATCTCGGTATTCAATTCCGAGGTCGTAGTACTCAAGATTGATATCAAGATAAGGCAGGATCAACTGCTTCTTGATGAAGTCCCAGATGATGCGGGTCATTTCATCGCCATCGAGCTCAACGACGGTTCCTTGTACTTTGATCTTGCTCATCTATCTACCTTTCGGGCTCTTGATTTCTGTTGTCGAAATTCAATTAAAGATCTTTGACATCCGCTTGCTTCGAGCGAACTGCTTCAGCAGCCACTTTAAGTTCGGCAAGTTCCGAAGGCGTGAGATTTCCTTCGACCACTTTCTTAATGCCGCTTCGTCCGAGTTCGGCTTCAACTCCGAGATATACGCCAGAGATTCCATATTCGCCTTCTACCCAGGCACACACCGGCATTACTTCTCCTGTGTCTTTCATGACGGCGCGAGCCATACGGGCTGCAGCAGCAGATGGCGCGTAATACGCAGATCCTGTTTTAAGTAACGCAACAACTTCAGCGCCACCATTACGAGTGCGAGTTACGAGTTCCTCAATTTCTGGAGCGCTCAACTTTTCAGAGAGTGGTTTTCCATCGACGGTACAACGACTTGGTACCGGAACCATAGTGTCGCCATGGCTTCCAAGTGTGAGCGTCTTTACTGAAGCAACTGGAACGTTGAGCTTTTCGGCAACAAAGTGCGTAAAGCGAGCAGTATCGAGCATTCCAGCTTGGCCCATGACGCGATTATGTGGGAACTTAGAAGCAATTTGAGCGAGTGCAGTCATTTCATCAAGTGGATTCGAAACTACAATCAAGACTGCGTTAGGCGAATGTTTAGCAATATTTTCTGCAACGCCACGAACAATTCCAGCATTGACTCCGATGAGATCCATTCGGCTCATTCCAGGTTTACGTGGGAGACCCGCAGTAATAACGACAACGTCAGAGTTTGCTGTTGCTTCATAACCTTTGCCGTCGGCAGTGGTTGTGGCTCCGACAACTTTTGTCTCAAAACCTTCAATAGAACGGGATTGATTGATGTCGAGCGCTAAACCTTCTGGTTTACCTTCAACAATATCGGTGAGAACTACAGTTTCGAAGATGTCGTATTCAGCTAAGCGGAGCGCTGTGGTTGATCCATAGAAACCAGCGCCAACAACGGTTACTTTTCCAGATCTACTCATGGCGCGAAACCTACCTTCTATCCTCTAGGAAGCGCCAATGCGACTGTTATCAGCGACACAATAAGAGCGACCGGGATAACTTTTTCAATGGTGCGCATCGCCTTGAAGTCCGGTGCAACGAATAGCGCGGTGGCCGTAGCTATTGCCAGGGCACCGAAGCGAACTGAGAGCGCGATACCAAGGAGAAATCCAATGAGTGCACATGCATACGCAAGTTTTTTCATCTCCGATTTACCGCTCTGCAATCTCAACAAGATTAGAGAGCAACATGGCGCGAGTCATGGGGCCAACTCCCCCAGGCATTGGCGAGAGCGCCGCAGCTACTGATGAAACTTCCGGATGTAAATCTCCGTGTAAACCACTTGTGGTTCTCGTAATTCCCACATCAATGGCCACAACTCCATTCTTCACCATATCGGCACGAAGAAAATGTGGTCTCCCAATCGCTGCTACGACAACGTCAGCGTTACGTGTATGTGCAGCAATATCCGCTGTGCCGGTGTGGACAGTCGTCACCGTTGCATTAACTTCTTTACTCGATAGAAGAAGTGATAACGGGCGTCCCACCGTAATTCCGCGGCCAATGATTGTGACATTCTTACCACTTAGAGAAATCTGATTCCTCGAGAGCAATTCGACAATTGCACGTGGAGTGCATGGACGTGGAGCTGAGTGACCTGAAACTAACTTTCCTAAATTAATTGGATGGAGGCCATCTGCATCCTTAGTGGGGTCAATTGCGTTGATGACCGCTTCGGAATCGATCTGTGAAGGAAGGGGAAGTTGCACGATGTAACCGGTGCACTCAACAGCATTATTGAGTTGAGAAATGGCTGCCATGACATCTGCTTGCTTAGCATCTGCAGGTAAATCGATTCGGATTGAGTTGATGCCCACTTCTGCACAATCACGATGTTTTCCTGCGACATACGAGTGTGAGCCTGCATCATCACCAACGAGAATCGTTCCAAGGCCTGGGGTGCGAGATAACTTCTTTACGCGCTGCGCTATCTCAGATTTGATGGAGGCAGCAGTTGCTGTGCCATCGAGAATTAGCGCTGGGGTCATAGCGCTAAGTCTAAATGCAAGAGTCCTAGCTACTTTCCTTGATTGAGCTTCGCGACTCTTGAATCTTCCTTATGACAATCGGCCAGGAGATTTTCAGTGCAATTCCGAGCGCAACCTCAAAGGTAAGCAGAAGTGGCATCAACCACCATTGCGGTCCCACTGAAGGAAGATTCGATGAAAGCAACTCTCCACTCGATGCCCGCGCTATGGCAAGTGTCAAGAGCGCGATAAAAATTACGGTAGCCAGATAAAAACGACGCTGTTCAACGGGGTCGGAGTAAATGCTCTCGCTATATCGAGCAATGACAACACCACATGAAATAAAAAGACCAGCAATAAGAACTAAATATGGATGAGCTTGAATCGGCAGTCCACCCAATAATGGAATCGCTGGGATTTCATCGATGCGATGTACAAAAGGCGATAACCATGAACCTTGGCCAATCACTACTCCACTTCCAGCTAGATAACTCAGAGCCGCAATGGCGAAATTTGGTAGATACAGAATTTGAACTGCGAGAAATGCCAAGCCGCCAAAGATTCCGGGCTCGATAACTTGTGTGAGCTGGAGAACTGTTGTGAAATGCCACGCTAACGATATGGAGAAGAGCAGTCCACCAACTCCAATGAGCGCAGCGAGAACTATCCAAGAAACTTTTAGGGCGCGCTGCCACGGAAATTTCAAGCCATGATCTGGAAGTAGATTGCTGGAGAGAAATGCTGAAATAGCAGCAACGAAAAAGAGGATGGGGAATACCAGATAGAAAGGCGCCGCAACAGTGCTTCCTGTAGCAAGCAAAGAGAGAATCGTTCCAAGCAACGCATAACTCAGTGAGAGGGCAAGAATCAACTTTCTTTTTCCTCGTGAATCAAATTCACCATGCTCCTCCACAATCTTGCGATAGCCACTTCGAATCGCCAAAAATGGAATAAGTAATGCGCCAATAGGGAAATAAGTAAACGTGCCTGAAATAGCGCTATTGGAAAGAGAGAGATCTAGTGGAATGTGATGTGCAATCAGAAAGAACCAGAGCGCTGCGCGTAGTGGATCGGCGGTATTCCCTGTGGAGCTACCTGCGGTTGCCCATGCAACAAGGGAAACAAATGAGAGCGGAAGAAGGATGAGTGTGATGCTACGAACTGCTTGCTTAAAACTAACAAGCAGCACTCCAGACATTGAGCTCTCTTAGCCTTTAAGAATCGAACGTAGCAACGTTGCAGTTTCGCTTGGAGTCTTACCAACTCTCACTCCAGCGGCTTCAAGAGCAACTTTCTTTGCTTCTGCAGTTCCGGATGATCCCGAAACAATCGCACCCGCATGTCCCATGGTTTTGCCTTCGGGAGCGGTGAAGCCAGCAACGTAACCAACAACAGGTTTGGTGACATATTCCTTGATAAAAGCTGCGGCGCGCTCTTCAGCATCTCCACCAATTTCACCAATCATGACGATCGCTTCAGTTTCGGGATCATCTTGAAATGCTTTGAGGCAATCAATATGTGTGGTTCCAATGACTGGATCGCCACCAATTCCGACTGCGGTGGTAAATCCGATATCGCGGAGTTCGTACATCATCTGGTAGGTCAACGTTCCTGATTTAGAGACTAAACCAATCTTTCCTGGACCAGTGATATCGGCCGGTGTGATTCCAATATTTGATTTACCTGGGCTAATAAGACCTGGACAGTTTGGGCCAATGATGCGGGACTTACCAATTTTTTGGGCGTAAGCAAAGAAGCTTGCGGTGTCGTGAACTGGAATTCCTTCAGTGATCACAACAATCAAAGGAACGTGGGCATCAATCGCATCTATGACAGCGCTCTTTGCGAATTTTGGGGGAACGAAGATAACCGATGCATTTGCGCCAGTGGCAGCAACAGCTTCGGCAACGGTGTTAAAGACGGGGAGAGATGTACCTTCAATCTCTACAACCTGTCCCCCTTTACCTGGGGTTACACCGCCAACAATCTTTGTACCGCTAGCGATCATGCGACGGGTGTGCTTGGTGCCTTCAGATCCTGTCATTCCTTGAACAATGACTTTTGTATTTTCGTTAAGGAAGATTGCCATGTTATTTCGCCGCCAATTCTGCAGCTTTTGCAGCTGCTCCATCCATGGTGTCGAGTTGTTGGACTAGTGGATGGTTTGCTTCATTAAGAATTCTTCGGCCCTCAAGAACGTTATTTCCATCGAGGCGAACCACAATCGGCTTGGTCGCTTTGTCTCCAAGCATGGTGAGCGCTTGGACGATTCCATTTGCAACGGCATCACATGCAGTGATTCCACCAAAGACATTTACAAAGACTGATTTCACGGCAGGATCACCAAGAATGATCGAAAGGCCATCGGCCATAACTTGGGCAGAGGCGCCACCGCCAATATCAAGGAAGTTAGCTGGTTTTACCCCACCAAACTTCTCGCCTGCATAAGCAACGACATCAAGGGTGCTCATGACAAGTCCGGCACCATTTCCAATGACGCCGACTTCGCCATCAAGTTTTACGTAATTCAAGTCTTTTTCTTTGGCAAGTGCTTCCAGTGGATTAGTAGCGGCATGATCAATAAGAGCTTCATGGTCTGGGTGACGGAAAGCAGCGTTATCGTCCAGAGTAACTTTTCCATCGAGAGCAATGATGCGACCATCAGCGGTCTTAACTAGTGGATTTACTTCAACGAGTGTGGCATCAGAACTCTGGAAAGTTTTCCAGAGCGTGACTAAAACATCGGCAACGCCTTTTTCGACATCAGATGGAAAGCCGCCTTTGCGGACAATGTCGAGCGCTTTGTCTTGAGAGATTCCATCATTAGGATCAATATGCACTTTTGCTAGTTTCTCAGGGGTCTTGTGGGCAACTTCTTCAATATCCATTCCACCTGAAACTGATGCCATAACAAGAAATGATCGAGCAGCGCGATCAAGGAGAATTGCTAAGTAATACTCACTTTCAATAGGCGCTGCTGCAGCAATCATGACTTTGTGAACTGTGTGGCCTTTGATATCCATGCCAAGAATTGCTTTGGCTTTCTCAAAAGTATCGGCGGGATTTTCTGCCAGTTTCACGCCACCAGCTTTACCGCGGCCGCCAATTTTTACTTGAGCTTTTACAACTACCTTGCCACCAATTTTCTCAGCTGCTCTTTGAGCTTCTTCAGGTGTTGTGGCAACAGCACCTGCGAGGACTGGGACCCCATGTGCTTCGAATAGATCGCGCGCTTGATATTCAAAAAGGTCCATGGGTCATAACTTATCTACTGGCGCATAACGGAGCAACAATCGCTTATCTCCATAGCTACCGAAGTTAATTGTGGCTTCTGCTTTATCCCCTGATCCTGAGACTGCAATCACAGTACCAAGGCCAAAGGTGTCATGAGAGACGCGATCACCAATCTCAAGTGCAAGAGTTTGGGTTTGCTTACCGGTCGCTTTCGGTAGTGGTGGTGGAGCAAATTTCTTGCGAGTGATTGGCGGGGTAGCAAATCCACTTTCGCTCTTATTCCAATCAATAAGAGTTTCTGGAATTTCATCTAAGAATCGAGATGGCGGATTGTAATTTGGCGCACCCCATGACGATCGATACTCAGCACGTGATAAGTAGAGTCGTTGTTGGGCGCGCGTAAGTCCTACATACGCCAAACGTCGCTCCTCTTCTAATTCTTTCTTTTCGCCAAGAGTTCGTGAGTGAGGAAAAACGCCTTCCTCCATTCCAGAGAGAAATACTGTAGGAAACTCCAAACCTTTTGCGGTGTGAAGCGTCATAAGAGTTACAACACCGCCGTGATCTTCGCCTTCAGGAATCTCATCAGCATCGGCGACGAGCGCTACATCTTCGAGAAATCCTGAGAGTGAGATCTCTTCGCCCTCATCGACCTCACGCTCTTCATATTCCTCTGCAACAGCGACAAGTTCTTCTAAGTTTTCAACGCGCACTTCATCTTGGGGATCATGGCTATCGCGGAGTTCATCAAGGAGCCCAGATTGTTCAAGGGCGGCAGCAGCAATTGTTGAAGGTGGGCGTTTTGCTTCCACCAGAACACGTAACGCGCTAATCATCGAAACAAATTGAGATATTGAAGTAGCGGTCTTAGGAGTGAGGCCCGCTTCACTCGCACGATTAAGAGCCTGCCAGAAAGAGAGTCCTTCGCTTTTTGCGAGATCATCAATATTGTCGAGCGCACGATCTCCGATCCCACGTTTTGGGGTATTGATGATGCGACGCATCGAAACTTCATCATCGGGGTTAACAATCACACGAAGGTAAGCGAGCAAATCCTTCACTTCTTTCCGTTCGTAGAAACGCACTCCGCCGACAACTTTGTAGGGAATGGTTGCGCGCATAAAGACTTCTTCAAAGACACGAGACTGAGCGTTGGTGCGATAGAAAATCGCAGTATCACCAAAGTTAGAGAGGCCTTCACGTTGAAGACGGAAAAGTTCATCGCGGACAAATTCGGCTTCGTGATGTTCATTCTCTGCAACGAATCCGATGATCTTTGGGCCACTGCCGGCTTCTGACCAGAGATTCTTCTCTTTGCGATCTTCATTAAGAGAGATGACTGCGTTTGCAGCGCTCAGAATGTTCTGAGTGGAGCGATAGTTCTGTTCGAGGAGAATTGTGGTGGCGTCGGGATAATCCTCTTCAAATTGCATGATGTTTCGGATTGTGGCGCCACGAAAGCCATAGATGGATTGGTCTGCATCACCAACAACGCACAATTCTGCAGCAGGGATTCCCTCACGATCGGTTCCGACGAGTTCGCGAATCAATATGTATTGGGCATGGTTTGTGTCCTGATATTCATCCACCAAAATATGTTTAAAGCGATGACGATAACGCGCTCGCGCTTCTGGGTATTTCTGTAACACTTCGACCGTTTTCATAATCAGATCATCGAAATCCATCGCATTAGCAGACGTTAAACGCTGTTGGTAGATCGCATACACCTCGGCTACAACCTCCTCAAAACTATTCTGGGTGGCGTTGCGATAGTCAGCGGGACCTAATAATTCGTTTTTAGCATTTGAAATGACTGATGCAATGCCACGTGGGTTGTAGCGCTTGGGATCAAGATTGAGGTCTCTCATGACAAGAGTTACAAGTCGCAAACTATCGGCTTGGTCGTAGATGGAAAAGGTAGTTGAGAAACCCAAGCGGACCGCTTCTTGTCGAAGAATGCGGACGCATGCTGAGTGAAAGGTGGAGACCCACATAATCTTGGCGCGATTTCCAACCAGACTCGCAACGCGCTCTTTCATTTCGCCAGCGGCTTTATTTGTAAAAGTAATCGCAAGAATCTCAAAAGGCTGGACTCCGCGTTCTGCCATGAGATACGCAATCCGTCGCGTTAATACTCGCGTCTTACCTGATCCAGCTCCTGCAACAACAAGGAGTGGGCCACCGCTATGTGAGACAGCAGCGCTTTGTTGGGGGTTTAACCCATCAAGTAAAGATTTGTTTGAACGCGCCGACATGGCGAGAAGTCTAGGATAGGCAGGTGACTCCGCTCCCCGATTCAGAAATTAAGCGCGTACTCGTTGTAATGGCCCATCCTGATGATTGTGATTTCGGCGCTGGCGGCACCATTGCACAATGGACATCACAAGGAATTGAAGTCTCCTATTGCATCATCACTAACGGAGATCAAGGTGGCGAAGAATCTGGAATTCCTGTCGAAGATATGGCAAAAGTTCGCCAACAAGAACAACGCGATGCAGGTAAAGCACTTGGCGTCACGCAGATCACTTACTTGAATTATCGCGATGGCTGGCTTATGCCCTCCATTGAACTAAGAAAAGAGATTGTGAAAGCAATTCGTATTGCAAAACCTGATCGTATGGTTGTGCAATCTCCAGAGCGAAATTGGGAGCGGATTTATTCCAGCCATCCAGACCACCTTGCCGCAGGTGAAACTGCAATCCAAGCTGTGTACCCCGATGCTAGAAATCCTTTTGCATTTCCTGAACTAAAGGCTGCTGGATTAGAACCTTGGCGAGTGCGGGAAGTCTGGATCACGGGCTCTCCAACACCCAATCACTTCGTTGATATCACTGAAACTTTCTCCAAGAAGATGGCCGCTTTACATGCTCACGTAAGCCAGACTGCCCATAATAAAGAGTTAGAAAACATGGTCCGCTCCTGGTGCGAGCGAAATGCCGAAGCAAACGGTTTAACTCAAGGTCGAGTGGCAGAAATCTTTAAAGTTATCAGTACTGATTAATCTCAGCTACCGGCTGAGGCTTTATCGATAGAAATTGTGCGTAGTGGAGTCCCATCAGTCGAGCCATCTTTGACGCCACCTTCGGCAATATATTTAACAATCTCTAACCCCGAAACAATTCGACCCCAAATCGTGTAATTAGGTCCAAGCGTGGTGTCTTTATAGACCAAGAAGAATTGGCTGCCATTGGTGTTGGGGCCTGAATTAGCCATAGCAACTACACCTTCAGGGTAATTCGAATTTCCTGCTGCGGGAAGATTCTCGTCGCGATAACGGAAATCAGGGCCACCACTTCCGGTGGCAGTGGGATCTCCACATTGCAGAACAAAAATTCCTTCAGTGGTTAAGCGGTGACAGAGCGTGCGGTTGAAATAACCGCCATTAGCCAGGGCTGACATCACAGTAATCGTAATTGGAGCTTGTCTAGCGTATGTCTGGATGACGATCTCACCGCAATTTGTTTGCAGAGTGATGGTGCGTGG
>JAPOJL010000017.1 GCA_029978425.1 Actinomycetota bacterium | reverse complement strand
AATTGCTCCATTCAATATTCTTGGTTGCCCATTCAAATTTCTTCAGCATCGCTGTAATGACACTCTTGGCATCTACATCTTTATTGAAGGAATACTGCGCCGGATAGAGAAATCCCTCTAAGGAGCGAGTCTCGAATCTCTCTGGAAGTGCTGCTGACTTCATGGCTTTAGCTATCTCTAATTCGGAGAGGCCGAAGTCGATGAGCGACTCCACAACTTCAGCTACTCGAGCGCCATCGCGCACGATGATGAGATTTGGAATCCGCTTTGGATCCAGTAACTGTTCCAACGCTTCTTTGGCAGGAATCCTCCTTTCAATCAGGTGCTCTCCTGGCGCGATTCGAGAAGAACGTTCATCCGCGACGGCTACTCTAAAAAACGCTAATGAAGATTTCACGATGCCTGCGGCTTCGAGTTTCCGAGCTATCTCAGAACCAGTCTCTCCATTGGCCACTTCAATTCTCACTTCGCCGATAGCTTCACCAGGAGCGAAATCAGGTGCGCTCTCGACTCCGCTCGCACAACTTCTCAAGGAGAGGGTGAGCAAGAAGATAAAGACGGCCGACAAGGCCAAACGCCCCAAAGGTTTCTTAGTCAATAAAGAAGTAACTGCTCGTGCGTTGGTTTGCAGGTTAGATTTCATCGCCAGCCAATCTCCCGCTTGAACTTTCCCATTGGAGCGCGAACTCTAAAATGGCTACCGCAGCCATTTGATCAACATCGTCGCGGGTAAGTTTCTTTCCGATTGATTTGGCTTGGCTTATTGCCGATTTTGTAGAAAGTCTTTCATCAACAAGTCGCATCTCGATATGAGATCCAATGTAACTCCGTAGCTCTTGAGCAAAATGGCGAACTTTCTCGGTTGAAGTGCCTTCACCACCCGATAGATGAATAGGTAAGCCGATATATACAACGCTAATCGCATCATCCAGGACTATCGAGGCTATCTCTTGATTCAGCGCAACGACATTGTCAACGCTGTTCTGGATGGTCCGTAGCGGTGAAGCTACAAGTGCAGTGGTATCACTTATCGCTAATCCAATGCGAATATCACCATAGTCAATTGCCAAACGTCGTCCAGATGGCAACATGATGACCCTTAGCTGAGAGCGTTCTTAATTGCGTTCATCGCTTCAGAAATCTTGGCACCATTGATTCCGCCACCTTGGGCGAAGTCATCCTTTCCTCCGCCACCACCTCCAAGAATTGTGGACGCGAGTTTTACCAAAGTTCCTGCCTTCACCCCACGTGCTCGAGCGTCATCATCCACGGCGACAACCAACACAACTTTGTCTGCCCCCTTGCTTGCGAGAGCAATAACGCTTCCTTTGACGCGAGAGCGCAGGTCTAATGCAATCGATCGAAGATCATCTCCACTTAAGTTATCGCCCATATCATGAGCCAGAAGCGAGATTCCGTTAACTTTCTCAGCTGAAGCAATTAACGAACTAGCAGCAGCAAGTGCCTGCTTGGTTTTAATCTGCGCCAGCTCTTTCTCCACTTCCTTGAGTCGAGATACCAAAGATGAAATTCGTTCCGGAAGTTCTTCAACTCTGGTGCTCTTAATAAGGTCATTGAGAGAATTCAAAAGGACATGCTCGCGAGCCAAGAATGAGTATGCATCTACCCCGACGAGCGCCTCCACGCGTCGAACACCAGCGCCAATGGAAGATTCACCTAGCAACTTCACGATTCCTAATTGCCCTGAGCGAGAGACATGGGTGCCACCACATAACTCGCGAGCCCATTCGCCAACGCTTACAACTCGTACTCGCTCTCCGTATTTTTCGCCGAAAAGTGCCATCGCGCCGATTGCTTTCGCTTCTGCTTGAGACATCTCCTCAGCTGTCACTTCAAGATCTTCTAGGAGCAACGTATTAACTCGCGACTCAACTTCATTGAGCGCAGCTTCGGAAACTGCACCAGCTGATGGAAAATCAAATCTAAATCTTCCTGGAGCATTCTCTGATCCAGCTTGCGTTGCTGTCTCACCAAGTACTTCACGGAATGCTTTGTGAACCATATGTGTAGCAGTATGGGCGCGCGAGATACCGCGACGTCGTTCGATATCGATGGCAGCATGCACTTGGGTGCCAGATTGCCACGATCCTTTAGTGATACGTCCACGATGGACAAAAACACCCGGAATGGGCGTTTGAACGTCATCGATTTCAATCAGTGAGCCATTTGCACCATGAATAAATCCGCCATCTGCAAGTTGGCCGCCGCCTTCTGCGTAAAAAGGAGTGCGATCGAGGATTACTTCAACCTCATCACCTTCGATTGCTTCGGAAGTGCTCTTTCCATCCTTAAACAAGCCAAGCAGCGTACTTTCACTTTCAAGATGGGTGTACCCAATGAACTCAAGTTTCTTACCTTGTTCGGCAATTTTGCGATATTCAGAAACATCCGTATGGCCGCTCTTCTTTGATTTAGCATCAGCTTTGGCGCGATCACGTTGCTCTTTCATTAACCTCTTAAAGCCTTCGGCATCAACTGCCAGGCCCTGCTCGCTCGCCATTTCCAGAGTTAAATCGAATGGAAATCCATAGGTATCGTGCAATTTAAAGGCATCGTCTCCCGAGATCTGCTTGCCGCCACCTTTTTTAACAACTGCGCTTGCTTGATCAAAAATTTGAGTTCCACTCTTGAGAGTTTGCAGAAAGGCATCTTCCTCGGCTTCTGAAACCTTAATGATTCGCTCTCTGTCGCTCACAAGTTCGGGATACTGGGGACCCATCGCTTCAATTGAGGCAGATATCAATTCCACCATGTTGTGGTCAGGTGATCCCAGTAAACGCATATTGCGAGTAGTGCGACGCATCATGCGACGTAATACATATCCGCGCCCCTCATTTCCGGGGGTAACACCGTCACCAATCAACATCGTCGCGGTACGCGCATGATCAGCAATAACCCGAAGTGAGATATCGCTGTGAGAGTCCGCACCATATTTCACGCCAGTGATACCACTCGCACGATCAAGAATATGTTTTGTCGTATCAATTTCGTAAATATTTTCAACGCCTTGCAATAACGCTGCAGTTCTCTCAAGACCTAAGCCAGTATCAATATTCTTTGCAGGCAGCTCTCCGATGATGGGGTAACCCTCTTTTCCGGGACCATCGCCGCGAATATTTTGCATGAAAACCAAATTCCAGATCTCTAAATACCGATCCTCGTCAGCGATCGGGCCACCTTCTTTGCCGTATTGCGGACCCCGGTCATAGTAAATCTCCGAGCACGGCCCACAGGGACCAGGAACACCCATTGACCAGAAGTTATCCGCCATGCCACGACGCTGAATTCTCTCCTTAGGAATCCCAATCTTCTTATGCCAGATATCAGCGGCTTCATCATCATCAAGATAGACAGTGACCCACAACTTTTCCTCCGGAAAGCCGTAACCACCTTGATTTATCGGCTTCGTTAATAATTCCCAAGCTAGGGCTATAGCGCCCTCTTTGAAGTAATCACCGAAAGAGAAATTGCCACACATCTGAAAGAACGAAGCATGGCGCGTAGTTTTTCCAACTTCATCTATATCGAGGGTGCGCACACATTTCTGAACTGAGGTTGCGCGTGTATAAGGCGGAGTCATTTCACCAAGAAAGAACGGCTTAAATGGAACCATTCCGGCATTGACGAGTAAAAGATTGGGATCATCGGCGATGAGGGAAGCAGAAGGAACGACAGTGTGCTTTAAACCTAAACTGTTGTCCGACTCAAAAAAAGAGAGCCAACGCGATCTAATCTCGGCTGATTTCACGAGAGATTAGAACTCCTCGTCATCAACGTAACGTGTTGTCTTACCCTTTTTTGCTGACTTCTTCTTTTTCTTCTTCCGCATTTGCGCTGCAGTTAAAACTGCTCCTGCCGCTTTCATCGCCATCTGATTCTTATCTAAAAATGAAGAGGTGTTTTCGGTGATCTTTGTGCTGAGTTCTTCCATTGTCCGTGTGACTTTGTTGATGCTCTGGAGCGGCCCATTGACGAGCTCTACAGTTGTGGTTACTTCGTTAAGAAGCGGTGTGGTCTCATTCGTGATCTCTTTAACTGCAGTGCCAACCTCATCAATGGCTCTTCCAAGTCGAACCACTGCATAGGCGATGGCAAGACTGATAATGAGGAAAGCGCTGGCAGCGATTATCGCTGCAATTCCACCTGCGGACATGAGGCAAGCGTACCCAATGTCGCCTTATCCCCGTGTTTTAAGCGAGTGTTGGCAGCGGCACATCTGGAGTGCGATGTTCTTTATGGGCCGTCAAGGCTGATACGTGATACGCCTCAATCGCAGCGATATTTTCCTGCGATAAATATTGGCTTCCATCCACCACATCGCCCATTCGACCTTCAATAACTGCATGAACATCGTTACCAGATAACGTTTTGTGGGTTTCTAACGCATGCGCTACGGCAAGAACGTGCGCTCGATTTGCGGCGAGTAAGTCCTCTGCTTTTGTTAACAGAGTCGAGAGGTTGTCCTCGATGCGATCAGAGAGCGCTCGACGCATCTCTTGCTTTGCTTCATTAGGACGCGCTCCACCAGGTGCACCAATTTCCATGCGACGACTTGAGGCGTATGAAGAAACCGTGGAGCCCATTCCCCAATAGCCTTCCATTAATCCTGCAATTGTTGTGGCAGACTCCAAATCACCCGAGACGCCTGATGAATTATCTCCATCAAAAAACATTCGCTCTCCAGCCAGGGAAGCAAGTGATACCAAGATGTCGCCTTCATATTCACTCTTCCAATGAGTGAATTGATCATCCGGTGGAATCGATGCAACCATTCCTAAATACTCGGCGCCCTTTTCGATGGTTGCAATATCAATATCCATATGTTTTCTGACTCGATATGCCATGACTGCGTGACAAGCTTCATGAACCGCTGTTGCATGGCGCTCTCGCTCGATGTATTCAACATCTTCTGATGGGCCAAGTTGCTTGAGTTGTTTAGCCTTTAAAACATCGGCCCAAGTAACACTGGTTCGTCCGTTACGGATTGCCATGATCAAAGATTCATTGACGAGATCTTTAATGGTTGCACCCGTTGCATATGGCGTGATGATTGCCAGCTTTTCAACTTCTTCTTTGGAGAGATTGTTGGCAACCTTGGCGAAATAACCCTCGTAGGTGCGAATACGTCCCGCTTTGCTTGGATAACCAACCCGATACATGCGATCGATGCGTCCGGGACGAAGGAGCGCTTCGTCGAGAGACTCCGGCATATTCGTCGCCATCACAACCAAGATTCGATACTTGGGAGGATTCTTCGGACGCATGCCCAGCGTTCTTCGAACAATGCGGTTGAAGAATCCGCGGGGCTTTTTTAAGCCAGATAATTCTGTGAGCAGCGCCTGGAGAGTTCCCATTCCCCCACCGCCACCAGCGCCTGCTCCCATGACAAACCGATTAATCAAAGAAGGTTTTCCTTCGTTGAGCGATGAGTGAGCGGCAAGATTTTTGACTGTAATTAAATTCGATGCTGATTCACTCAGGTAGGTGCCTCCTCTGCATGAATCCTGGGAAGAATATGCACCTGGTCCGCGATTGGTCATAATTCCACGATTGCCCAGAGCATCAGCTTCGTCAAAGAAAACGACAACTCCACCGTAGCGAAGAGCAAGTTTTCGTAATTTCCTAAAGAGACCTTTTACTTTGAGGATTCCAATACCAAAGAACATATTGTTGAATGCGCCGGGATCAACGAAGACGAATGGTTTACCTGTTTCGCCAGCCATCGATTCTGCCATCAATGTTTTACCGGTTCCTGGAGGCCCCCACAGCAAAATTCCACCTGGAACATATCCTCCAAGTTTCTCAATACTTTCTGGATTTTCTAGGAAGACTAAGTTTTCACGTATACGCGCAAGAACATGATCTTGACCCCAGACATCAGTGAAACGTGTTTTGATGTCATCAGGAAAATAGGTATCAATTCCACCACGACTTAGGAACCAAAAAATTGCAACAAATTGGATGATAACGAAAACGACGGCAAACATAAGTTGCCCGATGATGGGAAGTGCGCTCCACAGCGCCTGAGGTGCTAAGAAAAGCGCACGAACTGGGGTCTCGTCGTAGATCGCACCTAGTACGACCGAGAGAAGTGCTATGACGACTATCCACTTAATAACCCGCGAGATGCGAAAGCGAGTCCAATCGCTAAGTTTGTGAACTATGCGATCTACAAAGGAAAAATATCGTTGCCAAATTCCATGATACGGAGCGGCGAGTTCTGAGATTAAGAAATGCGTTTGACGTAACGCTTCAATTGCAAAGAGAGGAAAGATCCACCAACGCTGATAGGCGCTATTTGCCAGGGCTTTTTCGAAACTGAGGCTCTCATCGCCTGCCATATCCGCCCACACAAGGACCAGAAAGACGATAGTAAAGAAGAGTAAGAATTTGATTCGATCGTAGAAGGAAAGATGAACTCGCGTCTTTCTATCCGTATCGCGTGGCCGCGAATTTTGAGTTGTGCTCATCATTTATCCTCTGGCTTGAAATCTACGCCACTTTCTTTACGTTGCGCAGCGGTAATTGGAGTCGGAGCGCCGGTGAGTGGATCCCCTCCGCTAGCAGTCTTGGGAAAAGCAATCACTTCCCTGATTGATTCCGCACCAGCAAGAAGTGCGCAAAGACGATCAAGTCCCAGGGCAATTCCTCCATGTGGCGGCGGCCCATAGTTGAAAGCTTCGAGGAGGAATCCGAATTTGCTCTCGGCTTCCGCTGGACTCAAACCTATGACATTAAATACCGATTGTTGAATATCTCTTCGGTGAATACGAATAGACCCTCCACCTATCTCACTGCCGTTGAGCACGATGTCATAGGCATAGGCAAGAGCTTCGCCAGGGTTTGTTGCAAATGTTTTTTCATACTCAGGTTTTGGTCCGGTAAATGGGTGATGAACCGCTGTCCAGCCACCTTCATCGGTCTTTTCGAACATAGGAGCATCAACAACCCAGAGAAATTTCCATTCTGACTTATTTATTAGATTGCAACGTTCACCAATTTCAAGACGCACCGCACCTAAGAGATTTAAAGATGAGTTACGGTCACCAGCTGCAAAAAATATTGCATCTCCATTTTTTGCGCCCACAAAAGCAGCAATTTCTGTTGATTCTTTTTCAGAGAGATTCTTCGCAACTGGACCCGAGAGAGATCCATCTTCACCTACCAAGATGTACGCCAATCCCTTTGCCCCACGAGCTTTGGCCCAGTCTTGCCATGCATCTAACTCTCTGCGCGGAGAGGACGCTCCCCCTGGCATCACAACTGCGCCAACAAATTCAGCTTGAAATACGCGGAAGGAAGTCTCTTTGAAGAATTCGGTTGCGTCAGTCAACTCATTGCCAAAACGTAAATCAGGTTTATCCGATCCAAATCTTCGCATTGCTTCGTGGTAAGTCATATGCGGTATCGGCAGTGGCACTTCATATCCAACAACGCTCCTAAATACTGCGGAGATGATTTTTTCAGCCACCGAGATCACGTCATCTTGATCACCAAAAGACATTTCTATGTCGAGCTGCGTGAATTCTGGTTGACGATCAGCACGGAAATCTTCGTCGCGGAAGCATCGAGCGATCTGGTAGTACTTCTCCATTCCAGCAACCATCAGCAACTGTTTAAATAACTGAGGTGATTGAGGTAGGGCATACCAAGAACCTGGTTGTAAACGAACAGGAACTAGAAAATCTCGCGCGCCTTCTGGAGTTGATCGTGTGAGATATGGTGTTTCGATCTCAAGAAAACCTTCTTCATCCATAACGCTTCGAATAACGGAGGTAACTTTTGAGCGGAGACGTAGGGCTTTGCTGGGGGCCTCGCGCCGTAGATCTAAATAGCGATATTTAAGGCGCACCTCTTCACTGACATTAACATTCTCACCACTATCAACTGGGAATGGCAATGGAGCAGCCTCACTCAACACTTCAAGCGAATCACATACAACTTCTATTTCACCAGTAGGGATTCCCAGATTCTCATTGCCCTGTGGTCGCTTTGCGACAGTGCCTTTTACTACAACACACCATTCCGCCCGCAGGGATCCGGCAACAGCTTCATCCGAAATAACAACTTGGACATTTCCTGTTGCATCACGGAGATCAATAAAAGCAACACCGCCATGATCTCGTCTGCGCGCAACCCAGCCAGCTAAGGTGACGGTTTGGCCAATGTTGCTAGAACGAAGTGTTCCTGCGCCATGCGAACGAAGCACTACACAAGCCTCTCTTCTTTACTGGGAGGACCGCCAATGAGACTTACAGAAGACGGGATTTCTCCGCAAGGGTTTGAGCTAGACCGCTAAGAGTAACCGAAACCGTCTCCCCCGTCGCCATATTTTTCAGTTCGATACTTCCTGAGGTGAGTTCAGCATCACCAATCACGATGGCAAAGCGCGCACCTGATTTATCAGCTGCTTTCATTGCGCCTTTGAGGGCTCTCTCGCCATAACTCTGTTCAACAACGAATCCTTGATTCCGCAATTGATTGACAAGAACAAAGGATTCTTCTCTTGCTCTTTCACCAAGTGCGACAACATACAAATCTGTGTACTTCAACGACGTTAGCGAAATTCCTTCTGCTTCCATCGCCAAGATAATTCGATCAATTCCTAGACCAAATCCAATGCCAGATAGATCTTGTCCGCCAAGGGTTGACATTAAACCGTCGTATCTTCCGCCACCCCCGATTCCCGATTGGGCCCCCAAGCCACTGTGGACAAATTCGAAGGTAGTGCCTGTGTAGTAATCCAAGCCTCGCACCATCCGAGGATTCACTTCAAATGGCACTCCAACTGCTGTGAGCGCTTTCTGGACAGCAGCAAAATTCACTTTGCTTCCATCATTCAGAAAGTCCATAAGTAATGGAGCGTTCTGCATCTTGGATTGAACTTCACTTCTCTTATCATCAAAAAGTCTTAAAGGATTTTTTGCAGCGCGGGAGCGAGTTTCTTCATCAAGATCTAATTTCTCAATGTATGCAACAAGAGCCGTTCGATGTTTTGCTCGGGACTCAGCGTCTCCGAGGGAAGTGATGTGCAGAGTGAAATTCTTGAGACCTAACTTCCTATAACCTTGATAAGCAATGGCAATCACTTCCGCGTCTAATTGCGGATCATTAACTCCAATTGCTTCGATGCCAAATTGATAAAACTGTCTATAACGTCCGGCCTGTGGGCGCTCAGCTCGGAAGAAAGGACCTTTGTAAAATAACTTAACCGGAAGTTGGCCCCGATCTAAATTGTGTTCGATAACCGCGCGCATTACGCCGGCTGTTCCCTCAGGCCTTAGAGTGATGGATCGACCACCGCGGTCTTCAAAGGTGTACATCTCCTTGGAAACTACATCGGTTGATTCACCCACTCCGCGAGTAAACAACTCCGTATCTTCAAAAATAGGCAACTCAATTGGTTCATAACCGGCAGCAAGAGCAGGCGAGGTTAAGGTTCGAACCACGTACTCAAAGGCATTTGAACGAGGCGGAAAGTATTCTGAAACACCTTTGGGCGCCTGGAATTGCGAACTCATCCGACCACCCCTTCTAATTTCCAATCCATCGCTGCTTTGAGGAATCTATTGTTCTGTTTCTCGTACTTCATTGTTGTCTCATCCCCATGACCCGGCAGGACCCGTAAGTCATCTGGCAAGATCGCAATTTTCTCACGAAGAGTCTGTTCCATGTCGTGCAAGGATCCACGCGGCAAGTCGGTGCGGCCGATGGCGCCCTTGAAGAGAACATCTCCGCTCACCAAGGCATATCCATCTATCAGTGCAACGATAGAACCAGGGGTGTGGCCAGGAGTATGAATAAATTCAAAGTTCATCTCCCCTAATTTGATTCGTTCACCATCTGAAACTGAATACGTGTTGTGTGGTTCGCTGAAATCAACGTTTGCTCCAGAGTTCGCTTTTAACTCATTTACAAGCGCCTGGCTCTGTGGACCCATCGCTCGTTCTGGGAAACTTAATAAATCTCTATCCGCTTCATGAACATAACATTCAGTCTCAACAAAATCATCGACTCGAGATATCAATGAAAATGTGTGATCTAAGTGGCCGTGAGTAATAACTATTGCACCAATCTTCAAATTATGTTCCTGCAACTTCTTTTCGATTGCGAGATTCATATGAGGGATATCAATTCCTGGATCAACGATGACACACTCTTTGCCAGATGAAGGTGCAATCACCCAGCAGTTGGTCTGGTAGTAGGGCGCAATCACTCGATCGATGAGAAGGCTCACCGGTGGATTCTCCCAAGCATGCGGCGATTTCCCCGTTCAAAATGGGGTTTCCAAGGGAGGAGTTTTTACAGATGTGAGAAGCGGGGGTACCGTGTGACCCTCACCAACCGCTGAACCCACAACGCCTTTGATCCAGATCAGGGCGCGCAACGTTCGAGAAAGTTAGGCCGCCATGGAATCGCTCGATAATCAAGTATCACTCCCTAATTCTGCTGCTGCAGCTCTCATCGGAGATCCCGCTAAATTTGGTCGAGTAGATGAAAACGGCATGGTTTATGTTCGAACCGGCGATGGCGAAAAAGTTGTTGGCTCATACCCCGGAAAAACTCCCGAAGAAGCGTTGGCTTACTTTGTTCGTAAGTTTGAGATTGTTGCGTCGGAGGTAGCGCTACTCGCCGCTCGAATTATTAGCGGTGCGATGGTGCCCGAAGATGCCCTCGATGCAGTGAAAAAACTTCGTAATCAAATTGATCACCTCAACGGCGTTGGAAACCTTGATGCTCTTCGCAGCTCATTGGAGCAAATTCCTCCGCTTATCGATGAGCACCGTCCAGCATACGAGGCGAAGAAAGCCGCCGAAGCAGAAGTAAAAGCTGCCAAGAGAGCTGCTTCGATTGCCGCCAAAGAAGCGCTGGTTGTCGAAGCCGAAGGCCTGGTTGATTCCACAAGTTGGAAAGCCACAGGCGAGCGACTCAAGGTGCTTCTCGATGAATGGAAGAAGGCACCGCGTCTGGATAAGAAGACTGATGGTGAACTTTGGAAACGATTCTCTGGGGCTCGTAATAAATTTGATAAGCGGCGCCGTACCCATTTCGCTTCCCTTACGCAACAACAGAATCAAGTAAAGAGTTCAAAGGAAAAGATCGTCAGCGAGGCAGAATCTCTTGCTACATCAACCGACTGGGTTGCAACAGCGCGCCGATACAAGGCTCTCATGGATGAATGGAAAGCCACAGGTCGCGGCAAGAAGAATGACGATGCGAAGTTATGGAATAGATTCAAAGCAGCCCAAGACACATTCTTTGCCGCAAAAAATGCTGACCTTGAGAAGCGTGGCGAATCAATGGCAGCAAACCTTGAGAAGCGCGAAGCTCTCGTCGCTGAGATTGAAGCGCTTCTACCCATTACAAACCTCGATGACACACGACGTAAGTTCCGAGACCTTCGCACCAAACTCTCAAAGGTTGGAATGGTCGATCGTAAGAAACGCGCAAGCTTGGATAAGCGGGTTGACGTTGTTTAGATGACAATTAAGGAAGCTGAACAAGAGCAGTGGCGTCGCAGTGATCCTGGTGCGCGCGCTCGAGCTAACGATGTTGTTAATCAACTTATGAGCGCTGTAGCGGACTATGAAGCTAAAGCCGCGAAAGCTGAAGCTGCGGGAGATGCGAGAAAAGCTGCGGAGCATCGTGAAGCTGCTGCCGCACGTCGCATGTGGCTAGGCGAGGCTCAAAAAGGACTTGCTGATTTCACAACTGCTTAGTTGTTGGTAACGCGATACACATCGTAAACACCTTCAATTCTGCGGACTGCCGATAGAACTACGTCAAGGTGTGAGGCATCCGCCATCTCGAATGTGAAGCGGGAAAATGCAACCTGATCTTTTGTGGTATTCACCGCAGCGTGGAGAATATTTACTTGTTGATCGGAGAGCGTACGCGTTATATCCGAAAGCAGGCGAGCTCGATCCAAGGCTTCGATCTGAATATTGACTAGGAAAACAGATTTCGCGTTCGGATCCCACTTAACTTTGATGATGCGATCTCCTTGGTGAAATTTCAGGTCCGCAACATTGACGCAATCAGTGCGATGAATGGAAACTCCATTTCCGCGAGTAATAAAACCAGTAATGGCATCGCCAGGCACGGGCGTGCAACAACGCGCGAGTTTCACTAGTACATCATCAACGCCTTCCACCTGAATTCCGCTCGCACTACGACGTGCGCTGCGGGCAGTGTTGCCAGTAACGATTCCTTCGAGCAACGGTGTGTCGTGAGTTTCTTCCAGACCAAGTGACGCTTCCAATCGCTCAATTACATGATTAGCTGAAATATGCCCGTCGCCAACGGCGGCATACATCGCATCAATATCGGGATAATTCAGATCGTGCGCTAATTGCAGCAGCGAGTGTCCGCCAAGAATCTTTTGAAGCGGAAGACCTGCTTTACGCATCTGACGAGCAATCGTTTCCTTGCCAGCATCGATCGCCTCTTCCCTACGCTCTTTCGTGAACCAGGCCTTGATCTTCGAACGAGCTCGTTGTGATTTAACAAAATTAAGCCAATAATTAATAAATAACAGAAACATGACAGAAAAAACAAAGAAAACCATAATTTCCTATAATTTCCTATAATTACCTATGTTATCCTATGATATCCTATGATTTCC